>CANBOV010000020.1 GCA_947371275.1 Flavobacteriaceae bacterium
CCCGAGTATTTTTCTCCAATAGCATACTTGCCTAAGGCGGTACAATAAGAATTTGGAGTGTTACTGAATTTTAAGTCAACCCCGTTCCCTGTTTCCGATCCCGAACCGTGAGCGACCAATCCTTTGTCAATGATTTCATCCTTTTTTAAATCATATATAAAGAATCGGTTTTTCCCCGACATTACTTTCAGGTCGATGAAGTAAGCTATCTCTGGATTGTAACTGGGATGGACAATGATATATGCTTTCAAGATTTTCACTTGATCTGTTAATCGTTCTAAAGTAACTGTTTTGGAGTTGGTATTAGTTATAGTACCTGCCACTTTGACGCCGTATATGACAAAGAAAAACCCAAAAACGGAGAAAAAAAGAATTACATTCTTCATGATTTACCTATTTAGAATTTAGTAACCTAAAGAATTTAAAACGAAATTTAATTGGAAATAGTATTAAGTACTAATCTAGAATTTAATTTATTTAGAAATGTATTTTAAAACTCAAACTCTTCAATTCCATTTACGATACTATCAGTCTCAGCAATAGGAGTTTTTTGTTTCAAAAACAATTTAGCAGGACCAGAGATCGTAATAGGGCTAGAGCCTGTAGTATCCGTTTCTATTAATACTTTGCGCCGAAGCATTAATTTAGTTAAAAAAGTGTTTTGCTGTTGGGCAAAAGTTTTAAGTTGGTGTTCCGTATCAAAACGATACATGAACCCTTTGGGTTTCGGAATAATGGTCGCTAGGAATAAGCATTCGTTTAAGGATAACTCACTAGGTCTTTTCTGGAAATAAAATTGTGACGCTTCGCCAATACCATATACATTAGGCCCCCATTCAATAATATTGAAATAGACTTCAAGCATACGCTGTTTAGTGCTGATGTGATTGTTTTCTAAAATATAGACCAAAAGTATTTCCTCTAGTTTTCGTGACAATGTTTTTTCACGAGTGAGGAATACGTTTTTAATCAATTGCATGCTAATGGTACTGGCCCCACGGGAAAATTTTTTGGTTCGAATGTTCTTGGCAATAGACTGCTTGAAGGCTTCATTAATAAAGCCACGGTGGTTGAAGAACGAAGGGTCTTCACTAGTCAAAACACATTTTTGCAAGTAAGGAGAAATCTCGATTAAGGGGGTGTAATTAGAATTGGAATTACCAACTAGTATAGGTCTTTGCAATATACCATTATCAATGGCGCGGTAAACAAATTCACCATTAATTTTATTTAAATCGGCTTCACCATATTTTGTAATTTTTAAACCTTCTGGGTTTAATTTGCTTTCAAAAATGATGTCTTTTGGTTTGTGATTGTTGTATTCAAAATGCAAAGCATAACTGAAATTCCCTTGTGCCTCCATTCCTTCAAAATGGCGAAACAACCCGGTTGGCAATGAGGTGATAAAGTCTTGCGAGGCCATCTTCGGAATCTTCAATTTCAAGACGTAGACTTTGTCTTTTTCGTTGGTATATGAAAGATAGGGTTGGCATTTGATGCTATTGAGTTGTAGTGTAGAAGTACTGTCAAGATCCATAGTTCGCGCACCTACTAGCCAATGATAGTCAAAACGAGCGTTTTGTACTTCTACATCTTTGCTGGCAATTTTAGCATGGTTGACAAATAAATTTTGAATGGAAGAATAGCCATCAATATGCAGCTCACCACTATCCATAGCCAGATTTTCTAAATTGAAATGAATTGATTTAAAGCCTGTTTTCAGATTCCATTTTTTATCTAAATACGGAATTTTTATAGTGTCATTTGCCGCATTGTAAAACTGCAAATCGGCTTTTCTATCTCTAGGATCGGCAAAACCATTGAGTGTCCATTGCTGTGAGAAATCGGCAGCGGTTACTTGGATTACGGTGTTGAGTTTTTTATCAGCTAATGCCAATTGGTTGAAATCAAAAACCACTTTGTTTCCTTTGTCATCTAATCTAAAAGCAAAGCCTTTGACACTCATATCGGTGGGAATTAGGTTCAACAGGCGGGAAGTAATTCGGTTTAGGAGTTTGGCATAATTGACTTCAGTATTGTCGATCTTCTCTTTTTTGGAACGAAGAAAGGCGTCAAAATTGCTTCCGTTTTTGGTTTTCACCAATTGAATAAACCCTTTGTTGATTTCGAGTTTTCCCAATTGAATATCGCCAACTAGAAGTTTCCAAAAGTTAATACTGGTTTTCAATTCGTCAATGCGAACTAGCGTATCGGCTTGCTTTGGAACCAAATAAACATGCTGGAATTCTATATTGGTTAGTCCGTGAAATTCGGCTTTTTCTATGGTCAAATGGCATTGGTAGACTCGGTCAAGTTTAGTATCAATACGATGAATAACTTGATTTAAAAGGGTATTTCGAAAAGCAAAAAGCAATACGATTCCAATCAGCAAAACGACACTGCTGATTTTGAGGAATAGGAAGGCTTTTTGTTTTTTAGTTTTCATTTTATTTTACGCTGTCCACATTCAATCCAATTCCGATTACATTGGGCAAGTAAGGAGCTCCTTTGAAATGATGGGAAATGGTGACTTTGTAATTGCCTTGAGTCAATTTTGTTTTTTCTTTGATTTTATAGATTAAATCACAAACGTCACCGCTACAATCGGCCAATTGTTTTCCAGTAGCATCTTTGATTTTTAAATCGACATTCAAAGTTTCTTTTGTGCCATTCGGACATTCTAGTACAAATTGAACTGGGACACTGGCAAATTGATAATCGTAAACATGACTAAATTTAAAAGCGATGTCGTAGGACAAGTTTTCGTTGGTAATGTCAAAAGTAAAAGTTTTTGAATCCGTTTGATTCCAATGATTGTCTTCACCAAAAGTTTCAAAAGCACTGTAATGGTCTTGTTTGGAACAAGAAGTTGACAGAAAAGCAAGTGTAAACAATAAAAATAACTTTGATTTCATAACCTAGATTTTAGTTCATATAATAACGGCATTTAGTTGTTTATAGTATTGTGACGGAAGAAATTTAACCAAACAATTGCTCGACCACTTCTTCAATTTTAGAAACCAAAACCACTTTTATCCCTGGAAATTTAGTTGCAATCTTATTGTACTTGGAAACAAAGATTGTGGCAAAACCTAGTTTTTCGGCTTCTTGTATGCGTTGTTCAACACGATTTACGGGGCGTATTTCTCCAGACAAACCTACTTCACCAGCAAAGCATACGTCTTTTCCAACAGTAATATCTTCATTGGAAGAGAGGATTGCAGCTACTACAGCCAAATCAATAGCAGGATCATCAACTGAAATACCGCCAGTAACATTTAAAAAGACATCTTTGGTGCCTAGTCGAAAACCAGCTCTTTTTTCTAATACAGCCAATATCATATTTAAGCGTTTTGCATTATATCCTGTAGTACTTCGTTGTGGCGTGCCATATACAGCCGTAGAGACTAGAGCTTGAATTTCTATCATCAACGGGCGCATGCCTTCTAATGTTGAGGCTATGGCAGTGCCCGAGAGTTCTTCTTCTCGATGTGAAATCAGAATTTCAGAAGGATTAGAAACTTCTCTTAAACCTGAACCTTGCATTTCATAAATGCCTAATTCAGCAGTAGAGCCAAATCGGTTTTTCAGTGAACGCAATATGCGATATACATGATTTCGATCGCCTTCAAATTGGAGTACGGTATCCACCATATGTTCCAATATTTTAGGGCCCGCAATAGTACCATCTTTGGTAATATGGCCAATAAGTATAACGGGTATATTAGTTTCTTTGGCAAACTTTATTAATTCAGCGGTTGTTTCTCTAATTTGAGAAATACTACCAGCGGTCGATTCAATAAAGTCGGTATGCAGCGTTTGTATAGAATCAATAATTACAATATCAGGTCCCACTTCTACGATGTGACGAAAAATGTTTTGAGTTTTGGTCTCGGTAAGAATTAAGCAATTTTCACTATCGGGATTGATGCGATCTGCACGCATTTTGATTTGTTTTTGACTTTCTTCACCTGAAACATAAAGCGTTTTGTAGGGAAGTTTTAAAGAAATCTGTAACAGTAAGGTGCTTTTTCCAATACCCGGTTCACCACCCAAAAGGATCAGCGAGCCAGGCACAATGCCTCCACCTAAGACTCTATTCAATTCTCCATCAGTGGTGTCCATTCGCACTTCTTGAGTGGAGTCAATCTCTTTTATTTTTAGAGGTTTAGAAACTCTTTTGCCTTCAGAAGAATTAGGTTTCCAATTGGATTTTTCTTCTTTTTGAATGATTTCTTCAGCAATGGTATTCCATTCTTTGCACGAATTGCATTGCCCTTGCCATTTAGCATATTGAGCACCACAATTTTGACAAAAAAAAGTAGTTTTTACTTTGGACATTTTTAAGGTTTTTTCTCCTCTACGGGAGTTTCGGTAGGAGGAGGAGTTTCAGTTGGGATTTCGGTAGGTGGCGTGTCAGCTTGAGGAGTGTCAGTAGGTGACGTCTCTTCTACCACGGGTTCTACTTTTCCTTTTTTTCCTTTCTTAGGTAATGAGGCTTTTAATTCATCTGATTTACCAATCATCATATCTTTTGTTAAGTCTCCAATTTCTTCTTTTTGAAAAGCTGCTAAGTAAGATTTCACGGCTCTAGCATTATCTCCTTTTTTTTCATACATCTGTGCCATTTCATAATCGGCCAACATGCTCTTCGGGTAGTCTTTCTTTGCTAATTGTGCTAATTGATCAAACTCGTCGTAGGCTTTGTTTTTAAGAATTGCAGCTTCAATTGCTTTGAAATCGTTTAAACGAATTTGAACTTTAAGACCTAATGACTTCTCTAAGATATCGTATTTTTGAGTTAAATAGGTAACGTATCCAGAGGGTAAAGTGGCAATTTTTTCTTGAAACTCGGTCATTGAAATTGGCTGGTAAACCGAGAATATTTGATACAATGCATCAGGAATTGAATACAAAACAAGTGAATAATGTGAAGCTCCTTTGAATTCCTCAAATCGGTAGTTTAAGGTTTTACTAGTAATCTTTTTAATCGCTTCATCCATCGCTTGGATTCGGGTTTTCATTTTTTTTACGTCCCCATCGGCTATCGACTGGTAGTAAAAGATAGGTTTTTGAATGGCTGCTAATCGTTCCGGAATTTGTTCTTCCATACCCGCAGGTAATTCGGGACTCATAGAAACATACGCATCAAACACAGGATTGTCTTTGTACAAATAGCAATTTAAAAAACCCGCCGTAGTGTCTAATCCTGCAATTATTTTAAAAGGAGCACAACGGTATTTTTTTTGAATATAGGGCAACAGTTCCATTCCAATAAATTCAAAAAACTTTTCACCTTTTTCAGCTGGCAAACCAGTGGTTGGTTCTGTGGCACAATCTGTTTCACGTTCGTTGTTCTTATTTTGATGTATGGCTACAATAATTACTTCAGGTAAATCATCCCAATAGTTACCGTAGCTTAAGGCTCCTTGAAAAGGGTCAAATAAGAAATCACCATCCAGTAATACTAATACGGGAAAATTTTGTTTTATGTTTTTTTGGTAAGAAGGAGGTAAACCAATAGTGATTTCTCGGTCTTCATTTAGTTTTTGGGAAGTAATAGTATCTAGAATTCTTTTTTGTGAAAAAACAGTAGTAGTGCAGATGACGATGAATAACAAAAAAAGCTTTTTCATTTAATTGTATTTGGGTTAAATAGGATAATTGGTAAATTGAGAAGCAAGATAACAAAATTATTTATTCCTATTTAAAATCGGTAGGAATAAAAAGGATAATCCACCCAAAACAATCATAAGTAGGGTTTGAGAAGTCCAAGCGAGCCATCCAAAGGCTGTTCCCGCTGTATCTGGAATGCCATAGAGCATAAAGATTTCCGCAATTAATAAAGGAAAGGCACCAAATCCGCTGTTAGTAAAACCAATAGCTAAACTACCTATTACAAAACCAATAATTACTGCTCCAAAACCGATATGGCTAGTTTCTTTAAGGGCAAAAATTGTAGTATAAAAAGTAAGGATATAAATAAACCAAATAAAAACAGAATGAAATAAATACCACCATTTATTTTTCATTTTCACAACACTCATCATGCCTTCAATTAATCCCGAGAATTTCTCTTTCAAGGTTGCTACGATTTTCCAATTGGAATACATCCAAATCAGTATAAATGCTATAAAACCAATAGCACCTGCAATAGCAAGTATCATTAATTTTTCTAAAGGTATTTTGGCTAGAATATAATTTTTAAGCAAATTGAATTGTACAAAAAAAGAAATACCAACAAAAAGGATAAAGATAAATAAATCAACTACTCTTTCGGCGACAATAGTTCCAAAAACTTTGTCAAAAGGAATGCCTTCATATTTTTTTAGTATAACTGCTCTTGAAATTTCCCCTGACCTTGGTATCGTTAAATTCATGAAATAGGCTACACAAACTGCCATTAAGTTATTGTGAAATCGGGTATGATATCCCATGTGCTCAATTGAAAATTTCCAACGGTAAGCTCTTGATATAAATCCAAATAGGGAAAAAAATAAAGAAAGATATACATAAAAATAATCGGCGTTTTTAAAATAGCCTTTCATTTCATTTATTTGTGTAGGAGTAAATTCGGTGTATTTATAATAGATAAGATATACTCCCAAAAATAGTGGAAGTAAAATTGAAGCCCATTTACCAATTTTATTTTTCAATAGGTTTAGGTCAATGAGTTATCAATTTCATTCGGGAAAATCAACCATGGTTTAAAGATTTTAGCTTCTTCAAAATCCATTATAGCATAAGACATAATGATGATGATATCGCCTTTATGCACTTTTCTTGCTGCAGGGCCGTTAAGGGTTATTTCTCCCGATTTTTTTGGACCTTTTATGGCATAGGTTTCAAAACGTTCTCCATTATTGACGTTAACAATGGAAACTTTTTCACCTTCAATAATATTGGAAGCTTCCATTAACGCTTCGTCAATTGTGATGCTGCCAATATAATTTAAATCGGCTCCTGTAACTTTTACACGGTGAATTTTAGATTTTACTACTTGAATTTGCATGGGGCAAAAGTAAATTAATTTAATGAAATGGTGTCAATCAATCTAATATTGTTAACAAAAACGGCTATAAAAGCTCGGTATTTTTTGGTTTTGTTTTTTCGATAGCAAGGTACAAGGGTTGCTTCATCAGCAATTTGAAAATATTCTAATTCAAATGCATTTTGTTGATTGAAAGTCTTTACTACAAAATCATGAACTTCTTTAATTGTTTTTATTTGGAAATATTCTTTGGTTTTCAAAAGGGTTTGAAAAATGATTATTGCTTGTTTTCTTTGCTCTGTTGTTAGCCTTTCATTACGTGAGCTCATCGCTAGACCATTAGATTCACGCAAAATAGGACAGCCAATAATGGTTACGGGAATTTGTAACTTAGCAACCATTTTTTTGATGACCTGTAATTGTTGAAAATCTTTTTCGCCAAAATAGGCATTGCTGGGATTTACTATTTCAAATAATCTTTTGACAATAGTACCAACTCCATCAAAATGTCCAGGTCGAAATTTACCTTCCATTTGATTCTCCAAACCATCGAAATCAAAATGTTGTGAAATCGTATTGCCTTTGTAAATGTCATCAACAGTAGGAGCAAAAACGATTATATTATCAGAAAGCTCATGTATTTTTTTTACATCCTCATCTAGAGTTCGGGGGTACTTTGCCAAATCATCTGCATTGTTAAACTGAGTTGGATTGACAAAAATACTTACAACAACAATGCTGTTGTTATCAAGTGCTTCTTTCATCAAAGAGAGATGACCGTCATGAAGAGCACCCATAGTAGGGACAAAACCAATTGTGGTTTTTTGGTTTGAAATAGAATTCAAGTAAGAAACTAATTCAGTTTGAATGTAAAAAATGCACATTGGCTTTGGGTAAATGAGTTGCAAACTTACTATTTTCATAAATAAATGCATAAATTTTTGTACTTTTGCCTGTTTTTTATTGCCAATAAGTAAAGTAAATTAGATTATGGAAGATAAGAGGATATTGTATGTATCATCTGAAGTGGTGCCGTATTTGGCTGAAAATGAGGTTTCTTTGATGTCCTATGACGTTCCCAAGATGATTAATGATCAAGGTGGACAAATAAGAATTTTTATGCCAAGATATGGAAATATCAATGAAAGAAGACATCAATTACATGAAGTTATTCGATTATCGGGAATGAATTTAGTGGTAAATGATTTAGATATGCCTCTTATTATCAAAGTGGCTTCAATACCAAAAGAACGAATTCAAGTATATTTTATTGATAACGATGAGTATTTCAAAAGAAAGGCAACTTTTAGCGATGAAGACGGAGTTTTATATCCAGATAACGATGAACGCGCTATTTTCTTTGCTAAAGGAGTTGTAGAAACAGTTAAAAAGTTAAATTGGGTTCCCGATATTATTCATGTTCATGGGTGGATGGCAAGTTTATTGCCAATTTACATGAAAAACTATTATAAAGATGAAGCATTGTTTTCAGACACCAAAATTGTGACCTCAATTTACAGTCAATCCTTTGAAGGTAATTTAGATTTGGATATGATAAACAAAATAAAGTTTGATAACATTCCTCACGAAGCTATTCAAGAGTTGGAAGTGCCTAATTATGAAAGTCTAATCATGGCATCAATAAAAAATTCTGATGGGGTTATAATTGCCTCAGAAAACGTATCTTCAAGTTTAACAAAATTTATAGAATCTTCAGAAAAACCTTTTTTACCTTTCACCTCGAAAGATAAATTCGCAGAAGCGTACACAAACTTTTATAAAAGTATGCTTTCTTAAAACATTAAATTTTTTATGTATTATAATTCACTCTTACGTCCGATACTAGTAATTGGTATAATTGCAACACTTTTAATATCTTGTGACAAAGATTATGATCAATTAGGAACTGATATTGTTGGTGAAAACCATTATGGGTTTGACAAGTACACTGGAGCAACTATCAAAGCTTTTAATCAAGATTTAGGCCCTATTTCGTCTAATGATTTAGCTATAAATCCTTTAGGTTTTTATGAAGACCCAGCATTTGGAGATACTCAAGCCAATTTTGTAACACAAGTTGTTTTAAGTTCTGAAGCACCTGTCTTTAACAATAGTGTAGTAGGGCAATATCAATTACTCCCTGCAATGGATAGTGTTGTTCTTGACATCCCGTATTTTAGTAAATTAAAGGATACAGATACCGATGGAAAGCATACTTATGAATTGGATTCTATTTACGGCACTGAAGGTTCTAAATTTAAATTAAGTGTGTATCGCTCAAATTATTATTTAAGAGATTATGATCCAGATCAAGCCTTTGGGGCAAAACAATTGTTTTATACAAATCAGGACGCGGTAATCAATCAAAATATTTTGGGATCGGAATTGAATAATAATCAAGATACGGATCATCATGAAAACGCTGAGTTTTACTTTGATAAAAGAGAACATAAAACCAAAGTTTTAGCAGAAGATGGGGTAACTGTAACTTATCCTCGTTCGGTTCCATCCATGCGTTTGCATTTAGACATGACCGTTTTCAACGACCTTATTCTTAACGGGCCAAGTAACCCTTTGTCAAATAATGACCTTTTTAAAAATTATTTCCGTGGACTGTATTTTAAAACTACTTCAATAGGGAATCCCGGCAATATGGCTATGTTGAATTTTGCCAATGGAAAGATTACAATGTATTACAAAGAGGATAAAAAGACAACGACCAAAGACGAGCAAGGAAATGATGTCGTTACCTATCCAAGAGTTAATAAAACGTTCGCTTTAAATTTAACTGGAAAAACAGTTAGTTTGTTAAATAATACTCGTAGCGCAAATTATAACACCGCTATGAGCAATACTACTCCAGAGGCAGATAGATTATTTATAAAAGGAGGTGCAGGTTCAATGGCAGTTATTGACTTATTTGGCACGACAGATTTAAAAGGGTTGGCGCCAAATCCAAGTTATAATTCAAGTCTTCCAGTTAGTTACAGTAATCCAAGATACTTATTAAGCCCAACTTACAATCCTAATCTTCCGATTAGTGATACAAATTTAAAATATGTTGTCACTGGTCCAAATGGGGTTTCTGATGAAATTGACGATATCAGGGCACAGGATTGGTTAATTAATGAAGCTAATTTAACATTTTATGTTGATAAGCCGGCAATGGCTAATAATAAGAGGCAGCCTAATCGCATTTATTTGTACGATGTTAATAATAAAAAAGTGTTGGTTGATTATACACAAGACTTTACAAGTAATTCAACATATCCAAAGTTAAACAAATATATTTTTGGTGGTATTTTCGTTAATGACGAAGGAAAAGTGCCTAACGAATCGAATAATGAAAAAGCTAATAAGTACAAAATCCGAATTACAAATCACGTTAGAAATCTAATAAATAAAGACTCCACTAATGTAAAACTTGGATTAGTGGTTACGGAATACATTAGCGGTGATCATACTGCTTTTTCAAAAAGACAAAATCCTGGTTCAGATGCTATTATAAGTGCGCCAAGTTTGTCTGTTATGAATCCATTAGGGACTATTCTTCATGGTACCAAATCGACCGATCCGGCAGATGAAAATAGAAAACTAAAACTTGAAATTTATTATACCAAACCTAATTAATACCTAAAAATCATGTGTGGAATTGTTGGTTATATTGGATACAGAGAAGCTTATCCGTTAGTAATTAAAGGTTTAAAAAGACTTGAATATAGAGGCTATGATAGTGCAGGAGTTATGCTGTATGATGGCGTAGACCTTAAAATTGCCAAAACAAAAGGTAAGGTTTCAGATCTTGAATCCATATCTACGGAAATAGTTGATTCAAAGGCAACTATTGGAATAGGGCACACAAGATGGGCAACTCATGGTGTTCCTAATGATATCAATTCTCATCCACATGTTTCCAACTCAGGCAATTTGGTTATAATTCATAATGGGATTATAGAAAATTATGAACCATTAAAAAAAGAATTACTTAAAAGAGGTTACACTTTTTCATCTGATACAGATACAGAAGTACTGGTAAATCTTATTGAAGAAGTTAAAAAGAAAGAAAATTTAAAGCTCGGTAAAGCAGTTCAGGTAGCTTTAAATCAGGTGGTTGGCGCTTATGCCATTTGTGTTTTTGACAAAGAGAAACCAGATGAGATGATAGCGGCTAGATTAGGAAGCCCTCTAGCAATTGGGGTGGGTGAAGGCGAATTTTTTGTAGCCTCTGATGCCTCTCCCTTTATTGAATATACTTCAAATGCTATTTATTTAGAAGATGAAGAAATGGCTGTCATCAGATTGCACAAACCACTTAAAATAAGAAAAATTAAAGATGATACTTTAGTTGATCCTTATATTCAAGAACTTCAAATGAATTTGGAGCAAATTGAAAAAGGGGGGTATGATCATTTTATGCTTAAAGAAATTTACGAGCAACCAAACGTAATAAAAGATACTTACAGAGGTAGACTTCATGCAAATGAAGGGATAATACAAATGGCAGGTGTTGAAGATAATTTAGAAAAGTTTCTGCATGCGCAGCGTATTTTAATTGTGGCTTGTGGGACTTCTTGGCACGCAGGATTAGTCGCCGAGTATATTTTTGAAGAATTTGCAAGAATTCCGGTAGAAGTAGAATACGCTTCAGAATTTAGATATAGAAATCCAATAATAAATTCAACTGATGTTGTTATTGCTATATCGCAATCAGGCGAAACCGCCGATACCTTGGCGGCTATTAAATTAGCTAAAGAAAAAGGAGCGTTTGTGTTTGGTGTATGTAATGTAGTTGGATCATCAATTTCTAGAGAAACACATGCAGGAGCATACACTCACGCTGGACCTGAAATAGGGGTGGCTTCAACAAAAGCTTTTACGACTCAGATAACAGTGTTGACGATGATTGCTTTGCGCTTAGCCAAGGCTAAAGGAACATTATCAAACTCCGATTTCCATAGATATCTGCAAGAACTTGAAGTTATACCAGAAAAAGTATTGGAAGCATTAGAGTCTAATGAAAAAGCAAAAGAAATAGCAGAAAAATTTAAAGATGCACCTAATTGTCTTTATTTAGGAAGAGGGTATAATTTCCCAGTTGCATTAGAAGGAGCATTAAAATTAAAGGAGATATCTTATATCCATGCCGAAGGTTACCCTGCAGCAGAAATGAAACATGGGCCTATCGCTTTAATTGATGATCAAATGCCAGTCGTGGTTATTGCTCCTAAGCAAGGACATTATGATAAAGTGGTTAGTAATATCCAAGAAATTAAATCTCGAAGCGGTAAGATTATAGCTGTAGTAACGAAAGGAGATGTTCAAGTAAAAGAATTAGCAGATCATGTGATTGAAATTCCAGAAACTTCAGATGCCTTATCTCCATTGATTACAACAATTCCATTACAATTATTGTCCTACCATATTGCCGTGTTGAGGGGATGCAATGTAGATCAGCCAAGAAACTTAGCCAAATCGGTTACAGTGGAATAACGAATAAAAAACTAAATAAAAAAAGCGAGAATCATTCTCGCTTTTTTTATGCATTACATTTTGTGATTAATTCAAAAGAACTCGTCTTTTTGTATGAGTGCATACTATTTTTTTAGCAATAGTTGTAAAACGTTAATAATAACTTAAAAAACTCAGCAGAGTGCCGTCTGACGTAGTTTCTTTTAAATTATAGTATTGATAAAAATAACCCCTAATTTTTAATGATTTAAAAGAAATATTTGTACATTGGCTTCTTAAACCAACAAAATTTTAACCAAATGAAAATTTATTTATTTATCCTTTCATTGTTTTTTTGCAGCATAAGTTTTGCTCAAACTTCAATTTCAGGTTCAGTAAAAGACAACAAAAATCAACCTATTGCAGGTGCTAACGTCAAAATTATTGGACAAAGTTCTAGTACTGTATCAGATAGTGATGGAAACTTCAGTTTGTCAACTACTAACAAGCCACCCTTTGAGGTAGAAGTTTCTAGTGTTGGCTATGCCTCTAAGACGGTAAAAGTGACAGCTAATAATCAAAAAATTAGCGCTGTACTAACCGATGAAGAAACTAAGTTAGAGGAAATAGTAGTTTCAGCATCAAGAACACCTGAGCGAATTAAAGAGTCTCCAGTTACCATTGAAAGATTTGGTGTGAAAGACATTAAAAGAACTGCTTCCCCATCTTTTTATGACGGATTAGAAAATCTGAAAGAGGTGCAAATGAATACGAGTAGTATGTCGTTCAAGTCTATCAACACTAGAGGATTTGCAACAGTATCCAATACTAGATTTATGCAATTAGTAGATGGAATGGACAATTCATCACCATTGTTAAACTTTGTATTAGGTAATTTAATTGGAGTATCAGAATTAGACTTAGCCAACGCCGAGTTATTGCCGGGAGCATCTTCTGCATTATATGGAGCCAATGCGTTCAATGGTATATTATTCATGAATAGTAAAAGCCCATTTAGTAGTGAAGGCGTTTCAGCATATGTGAAGTATGGTCAAACGAATCAAAAAGCTGCTGGAGCAAACGATTATGTAGATTATGGTGTAAGAGTGTCGCACAAATTTGACGAGCATTTTGCAGCGAAAGCTAATTTCACATTTATGAAAGGAACAGAATGGTATGCGACAGATTATCGTGATAAAGATTTAGTTCATAATGTAGGTTTAGATAGAAGTTATTACAACTATAATGGTATTAATGTTTATGGAGATGAGGCATCTACAAACATCAAAGGAGTAGGGCAAACGCTATCTACTTTGGGGCTACTTCCAGCATCAGCAGTTAATTTGCTTCCTAATGTTAATGTGAGTAGAACGGGTTATAATGAAACTGATTTGACTGATAATAAAGTAAGAAATGCAAAAGTTGATTTTTCATTACATCTTCGACCATTTGCCAATGAGAAACTAGAAATTATTTGGCAATCAAAATTTGGATTCGGAAATTCGATTTACACAGGAGCAAACCGTTACTATTTGAACGGATTTTTTATGCAACAACACAAGTTGGAGTTAAAAGGGAAAAACTTTTTCTTAAGAGGCTATATGACAACAGAAGATGGTGGAAAATCTTATGATATGTTGTTCACAGGTCTTAATGTAAATAGAGCATGGAAAGACGACAAAACTTGGTTTGGTCAATATGCAGGGGCTTATGTTCAATCAACCTTAGCGGGAGCTACCCCAGAACAAGCACATGCAGCAGCAAGAGCCGTTGCAGATACTGGTAGATTTCTTCCGGGATCTCCTGAATTTAAAACAGCATTTGCTAATGTTATTGCAGGAGAGGATGTGTTAACAGGCTCAAAACTGGTAGACAATTCAAAAATATACCATTCAGATGTTAATTATAATTTTAAAGACTTAATTAAAATAGCTGAAATTCAAGTAGGAGGTTCTTTTAGAGAATATCAATTAAATTCTCATGGTAGAATCTATACTGATGCTGCAGGTCCAATCCATTATAATGAGTACGGTATGTATACTCAATTGCAAAAGAGATTAATGGAAGATCGTTTGAAATTAACGGGGTCTATGCGTTACGATAAATCAAAAAACTTTGACGGTAACTATTCTCCAAGAATTTCAGCAGTTTATTCTGCAGGTGAACAAAAAAATCATACGTTCAGAGGTTCATTCCAAACGGGTTTTAGAAACCCAACCACACAAGATCAATATATTGGATTTAATGTAGGAAGCGCTGCTTTAGTAGGTTCTGCTCCCGACAATTTAACTCGTTTCACAGAAACATTCCCAATTAATACTGCTACAGGACAGTTTTTAGCAGGAAGTTTAAACGCAATTATGACTGGGGTTAATGCCTATAATAATTCTTACACTGCAGAATCAGCGCAAGCATTTGCCGCATTAGCAGGATCTGATCCCGTAAATGCAGCCAAATTGTTGAAAAAATCAACAGCAGGTTATGTAAAACCAGAAACCGTAAAAGCGTTTGATTTAGGTTATAGAGGGCAGTTTAAAGGATTCTCTTTTGATATTAATGCTTATTACAACATTTATAACAACTTTTTAGGAAATACTACGGTAGTTGCACCTTATTATGGTAAAGTTACAGATGCTCCCGATGCTTTGGGAGATCCAACAACCAATTTAGGGACGCAAACATTACACGCGTTGGCAAATGGAAATGTTAGATATTACCAATTATATACAAATACAAACATTGAAATTCACTCGTTAGGATTTGGTATTGGTTTAGTTAAAAAATTACCTAAAAACTTTGAGTTGAATGCCAATTATAACTACGCTCAGTTTGATTTTGACCAAGCAAAAGACCCAAGTTTTGAAGCAGGGTTCAACACACCAAAGCACAGAGTGAAAGTAGGAATTGGAAATGATAATTTATTCAAAAACTTTGGGTTTAATCTAAGTGGAAGATGGAATAGCGAGTACTTATGGCAATCAACTTTTGTTGATGGAACCATTAAGGCAGCTACCGTAATTGATGCACAAATCAATTATGGTATTCCAAAACTTAAATCAGTACTTAAAATTGGAGCAGCCAACATTGGTGGTCATGAGTATCAACAAGTGTTAGGAACCGGACTTATTGGACAACAATATTTTGCGTCTTTAACCATTAACCCATAATTAGCATTAACAATACAATATTTAAAGTTATGATAAAAAATTTCAAATGGCTAGTATTGGTTTCGTTAACCTTTGTAGCATGTAATAATAGTGATGATGCTGTGACCGATCCGAATTCAACAGATGGGACTCCATTAACAGCAGGAACGGCAGATTTTTCTAAATATGTAGCGTTAGGAGATTCTTTCGCTGCAGGATATAGTGACGGTGCTTTGTTTGCAGAGGGTCAGAAAACAGCCTATCCTAATATTTTAGCAACGCAATTCGCTCTTGTGGGTGGAGGCGTATTTACAACGCCTTTCATGTCAGATGACAATGTCGGTGGATTTTCACTAGGAGGCGCTCAAATTCCGCAGTTTGGTCCTCGTTTGTTCCTAAATACAGCCAATAATACACCAACTCCTGTTTCAGGAATATCAGGCACTGATATAACAGCACATTTAACGGGTCCTTTTAATAATATGGGAGTTCCGGGCGCAAAAGCAATTCATTTAGGGTACTCAGGATACGCAGCAGCGAATCCTTATTTTGGGCGTTTTGCTTCTTCTGCCTCTGCAACAGTAATTGAAGATGCTTTGGCACAAAACCCAACATTTTTCTCTTTGTGGATAGGAGGAAATGATGTGTTAGGATATGCAACTTCTGGAGGTGATGGCACAAATCCTATAACGCCACCAGCTACATTTGATGCAGTGTATAATGGCATGATAGCTCAGCTTACTGCAGGTGGCAGAAAGGGCGTTATAGCCAACTTACCTTATGTAAGTACACTTCCTTATTTTAAAACGGTTCCCTATAATCCAGTGCCTCTTGATGCGGCTACAATATCACTATTGATGAATACTACCAATGGATATGGTTTATACAATGGAGCGCTTCAATTAGCATTGGCCAATAATTTAATCACACCAGCTGAAGCTACAAGAAGAACTATTGCATTTCATCCAGGAGCTGGCAATGCTGTGGTAATCGTTGATAGTTATTTAACTGATTTATCAGCACTTGGAATTCCATCTTATAGACAGGCTACCGCAGAAGATTTAATTGTTTTACCTGCTAGTTCTTTTATTGGCACTACAGTGGGTGGAAATCCAACTCAAGTGAATGGAGTTTCTGTGCCATTAGCAGATAAATGGGTGTTATCAAAAGACGAAGTAAACGAAGTTCAAACGGCTACAGATGCCTATAACGCAACTATTTTTGCGGCTAAAGAAGCTAATGGTTTAGCGTTTGTTAATGCCAAAGATATTATGACGCAATTAACTACTACAGGAATCGTTGATGGTGCTTATACGATGACTTCTACCTATGTTACAGGGAATGCTTTTTCGCTTGACGGAGTGCACCCAAGTCCAAAAGGATACGCACTAATTGCGAATAAGTTTTTAAAAGCGATTAATGAAACATATGGATCTAACTTTAAAGGAGTTAATTTAGGAGGTTATAGAATCTTGTTCCCACAAGACCCTGCAAATTTTTAATTCGTTAAATACAGTATTTGTAAAACCACCTGCTTTTTGCAGGTGGTTTTTTGTTTTATAATAATGCAAAATACTTTTGTATCGATAATTATGCAAAAAATAAACAAAAAAACTTCCTTTATGTATTGATTTTTAAAATAGAAAATTTACCTTTGCGCTCTGAAAAAAGAGGTGTTTTTTTCAAACCTAAACAGCTATTTAATAAATACATAAACAATGTCAAAAGCAATAGGAAAAGTTTCGCAAATCATCGGTCCCGTAGTAGACGTAGTATTTGACAGTAAAGATGTTGAGTTACCAAAAATTTATGACTCATTAGAAATCATTAACAAAAACGGTTCAATATTAGTATTGGAGGTGCAATCACATATTGGTGAAAACACAGTTCGTACAATCTCTATGGACTCAACTGATGGATTGAGCAGAGGAACTGCGGTAAAAGCTACCGGAGCACCAATCCAAATGCCAATTGGAGCAGATGTTTACGGACGTTTGTTCAACGTAATTGGAGATGCCATTGATGGTTTAGGAGATTTACCAAAAGACGGAGCTAATGGAGTATCAATCCACCGTCAAGCACCAAAATTCGAAGATTTATCAACTTCAACCGAAGTTTTATTTACAGGTATTAAAGTAATCGACTTAATTGAGCCTTATTCAAAAGGAGGTAAAATTGGATTATTTGGTGGTGCCGGAGTAGGTAAAACCGTATTGATCCAAGAGTTGATTAACAATATAGCTAAAGGTCACGGAGGTCTTTCTGTATTCGCTGGAGTAGGAGAAAGAACACGTGAAGGAAATGACTTGCTTCGTGAGATGTTAGAGTCAGGTATTATAAAATACGGTGATGAATTCATGCACTCTATGGAAAATGGAGGATGGGATTTATCTAAAGTAGATAAACCAGGTATGAGAGAGTCTAAAGCCACTTTCGTATTCGGTCAGATGAATGAGCCACCAGGAGCTCGTGCTCGTGTTGCTTTATCAGGACTTTCTATCGCCGAGTATTTCCGTGATGGTGCAGGTTCTGACCAAGGGAAAGATGTATTGTTCTTCGTAGATAACATCTTCCGTTTTACACAAGCAGGTTCTGAAGTGTCAGCGTTGTTAGGACGTATGCCATCAGCGGTAGGGTACCAACCAACATTGGCTACTGAGATGGGTGCGATGCAAGAGCGTATTACTTCAACCAAAAAAGGTTCTATTACATCAGTACAAGCGGTATACGTACCTGCAGATGATTTAACTGACCCGGCACCGGCTACAACTTTTGCTCACTTAGATGCTACAACCGTATTATCTCGTAAAATTGCTGAGTTAGGTATTTATCCTGCAGTAGATCCATTAGATTCTACTTCTCGTATCTTAACACCACTTATCTTAGGGGATGAGCACTACAACTGTGCACAAAGAGTAAAAGAGATTCTTCAAAAATATAAACAATTACAAGACATCATCGCTATCCTAGGTATGGAAGAGTTGTCTGAAGAAGATAAATTATCTGTATCAAGAGCACGTCGTGTACAACGTTTCTTGTCTCAGCCATTCCACGTGGCAGAGCAATTTACCGGTATCCCTGGTGTGTTAGTTGATATTAAAGATACCATCAAAGGATTCAATATGATCATTGATGGAGAGTTAGACCACTTGCCAGAAGCAGCCTTCAACCTTAAAGGGACTATCGAAGATGCTATCGAAGCAGGTCAAAAAATGTTAGCTGAAGCTTAATAATTAAACTATGATTTTAGAAATAGTATCACCAGAAGCTACATTATTCAAAGGCGAAGTTACTTCGGTTTCTTTACCAGGCGTGAATGGTTCATTTCAAATTTTGAACAATCACGCACCCATAGTTTCTATATTAAAACAAGGTACCGTGCAAATTGCCGCTCCTAGTTTTAATTTTAACAAAGAAGTAGCAGAGAAGTTTACTAGAGTAAACGATCAAAACTATACTTTGGAAATCGCCTCAGGAACTATTGAGATGAAAGACAATAAAGTAATTGTATTAGCCGACTAATTCAATTCTAAATAGAAGTAAAAGCCCAATCCTGTTGAGAAACTAGATTGGGCTTTTTTTATTTAACTTTTTTAAGGGATTGAATCACTAGGGATCCCAAAGTGTAGGCTTCAAGTGCTAAGCCGGCAATGATAACATAGGACGCTAAAGCACTACCTGTAATCTTTAGAAAGGCACCAATAATTACTAACACCATTCCAACTAATAAAAGGATAACGTTTTTTTTCATAAGGTTCTATTGTTTTTCGTTTACATATTCTAAGATATCTCCAGGCTGACAAACTAATACTTCGCAGATTGCTTCTAATGTTGAGAAGCGAACCGCTTTGGCTTTTCCGGTTTTTAAAATAGAGAGATTGGCAGTTGTAATGCCTATCTTTTCCGCCAGTTCATTTGAGCGCATTTTGCGTTTGGCCAACATCACATCAAGGTTTAAAATAATAGGCATTGCTTATATGGTTAAGTCGTTTTCTTCTTTCATGCGTTTGGCAATAGTAAAGACTTCCGAAAGTACATTGAAAAACAACCCTAGTGCCAGTAAATATAAAAACGGACCAAAGCCTATATCAATACCTATTTTGTGTTGCGAAACCTTTGTAAGCAAATCAGCAATTAAGTAGAGGATTGATCCCGTGATGATAAAAAGGCCTATTTTATGCAAAAGCAAAATAATCTCGTCCTCAAAAATTATTCGCTTAGCAAAAGCAGTCAATAGCTTTCTGAAATAAAATAGGGCAACTAATAAGACACCAAAATTAATTAAATCAATGAAAAGCACTGTTTTGCCCAAAGGCATGTTTAAATCAACCGTATTTCCAATCAAAGTAACTTTAATGTCAAATGGATTTTTGTCAATAAATACCATCCCAGAAAAGAGTACTGCCAAAGGATAACAAATAAGGGAAATAATCCAGACATAGTCAACGATGGTTTTTAAAATTTGTAATTTCCTCATAATTATTGCTATTTAAGTGAAACAAATATATGCAAATTATTGATAAACAATAATAAATAGATAAAAAACAATAATAAATTTTAAATTGGATACTAAATCGTTCCTTATCTTTGTACCCATGAAGTTCCCAAAATCATTAGAAGAGAAGTTAAAGCAACGCGAAGCCAACAAGTCCTTGCGCCAATTGCCTGTGCCCAATCACTGGGTTGATTTTGCATCTAACGATTACAGAGGTTTTGCAAAAAACACCAGCATTTTTAATCAAACTCATCAATACCTTCTCGAATTCAATATTATTGAAAACGGAGCCACTGGTTCACGATTACTCTCTGGAAACCATGGCTTATATAGAACTACTGAAGATTGTATTAGATTATTTCATCAAAGTGAAGCTGCCCTAATTTTCAACTCGGGATATGATGCTAATGTAGGTTTCTTTAGTTCAGTGCCCCAGCGGGCCGATGTGATACTGTATGACGAACTCTGTCATGCCTCCATTCGTGATGGAATCCAAATGAGTCATGCCAAAAGTTATAAATTCCAACACAACGATTGGGCCGACTTAGAAAAGCGAATGGCAAAACTAGAGGCAGAAACCGTTTATATAGTCACCGAAAGTGTTTTTTCTATGGACGGCGATACCCCTCCCATAGAACAACTAGTACTGCTATCAGAAAAATACAAGGCCTATTTAGTCGTAGATGAAGCCCATGCCTTGGGAGTCATCGGCGATCAAGGAGAAGGGGTCATACAAAGTCTTGGATTGCAAGACAAAGTGTTTGCTCGCATTATGACTTTCGGAAAAGGACTAGGATGTCATGGTGCCGCCATCCTTGGAAGTGAAGCACTCAAAAGTTATCTAATTAATTTTGCGAGAAGTTTCATTTACACTACGGCCTTAGCGCCCCATTCCTTAGCCACAATTCTCATTGCGTATCAACAGCTAGCACAAGAAGAAAACAGTTTGACTGCTTTGAAAAATAACATCTTGCTCTTCAACCAAGAAAAGCTGCGTTTGGGTCTAAAACCGTTGTTTGTCTATAGCAAATCTGCCATCCAATGTGCCATTTTACCAGGTAATGAGAAAGTAAAAAGTATCGCTACCCAATTGCAACAGCAAGGCTTTGACGTAAAACCTATACTGTCCCCTACGGTGCCAGAAGGACAAGAACGCCTGCGTATTTGTTTGCACAGTTACAATTCCGAAAGTGAAATTAGCCGAGTCTTAGAATTGTTAGCTACTTTTGTGTTTTAATTATGGAACAAGAAGAACAATTTCAGTTACTCCGTCGATTTCAATATTCAAGCGAAGCTATTATCTACCAAGGAAAATTAGAAAGTCAAGGTATTAAAGTTTTCATAAGAGATAATCATATGGTAGATACTAACCCATTATACAGCAATGCAGTTGGGGGAGTGAAATTGTATGTCAGAAGTGAAGATGTAGATCGAGCTACTCAGATACTGCAAGAGATAAGTATGTATTCTGTTGATGATCAAAATAAGCTTATTAAGTGCCCAAACTGTGGAGCAGAACAAGCCGAAATGGTGACTTCAATTGGTAGTATAAAGATGTTAATAGCTTATGCTATTTCAGTTTTGCTAGTGTTATTGCCTTTTTCCACTCGGCACAAATACAAATGTTCCAATTGTAAATATGAATTTAATTAAACCAAATGAAACTATTCATCACAGGAATCGGTACTGATGTTGGTAAAACTATAGCTTCGGCTATCGTTACCGAAGCCCTAGAGGCCGATTATTGGAAACCCATACAGGCGGGGGACTTGGAACATAGTGATACACACAAAGTCAAAACGTATTGTTCCAATCAAAAGTCCCAATTTCATCCCAATGCCTATGCCCTCAATACGCCAGCAAGTCCGCATTGGGCAGCAGCAATGGACGGAATTACGCTTGATTTAAATCAAATCATCGAACCTATAACCAGCAATCATTTGGTAATTGAAGGAGCAGGCGGAGTGTTAGTACCTTTGAATGATGTCGATTGTATAATTGATTTAATTAAAAAGGACTATAAAGTTATTATAGTGTCAAGACATTATCTAGGCAGCATCAATCATACCTTGTTAACGATAGAAGCGCTAAAAAACAGAAAAATAAAAGTGGCTGGGATCATTTTCTCAGGAGATGAAAATAAAGCAACCGAAGAAATTATTCTAAATAAAACCAACGTAAAATGCATCGGAAGAATTGACAACGAGCCTTATTTTGATGCCAATGTAATTGCCTATTACGCCGACAAGTTTAAAGAAAATTTAATAAATCTGTAGGAGAAGAAAAAGATAAACACCATCTATCATCCATCAGTCCTTCATCTATCAGTCTATCATCTATCATCTATAAAATGAATCTATCCGAAAAAGACCAATTATACAACTGGCATCCCTATACGCAGCATAAAACAACGGGTTTACTTCCCGCAATTGTAAAAGGAGAAGGAGCTTTGTTATGGGATGAAAATGGCAAGGAATATATAGACGCTATTGCCTCTTGGTGGGTGAACCCTTTTGGGCATTCCAATAAAACCATAGCCAATGCTATTTACGCCCAACTTACGACGCTAGAACACGTTTTGTTTGGTGGATTTACCCATAATAAAGCAGTTGAATTGTCAGAGAAGTTGTTGACGTTATTGCCGGCAAATCAAAAGAAAATATTTTATTCAGATAACGGTTCTACTGCGGTAGAAGTGGGGCTAAAAGGCGCCTTACAATATTTTTATAATAAAGGAGAAAAACGCACCAAAGTCATTGCCTTCGAAGATGCCTTTCACGGAGATACCTTTGGTGCTATGGCCGCCAGTGGCATCACATTTTATACCGAAGCCTTTCAAGGGTCACTACTTGAAGTGACACGCATACCGGTGCCTACACCCGGCAATGAAGCAAAATGTTTAGCAGCCCTAGAGCTCTTAGCGGCTAGCGAAGAATATGCGGCTTTTATCTTTGAGCCCCTCGTTCAAGGAGCAGCAGGCATGGTAATGTATGCTCCAGAAATTTTGAACCAATTAATAACCCTCTGTCAAAAACACCACATCTTTACCATCGCCGATGAAGTCATGACGGGTTTTGGGAAGACAGGAAAAACCTTTGCTAGCGATTATTTAGTCAACAAACCAGATATTATGTGCCTGTCAAAAGCCTTAACGGGCGGGACTATTCCCATGGCAATAACGACCTTTACTCAAGAAGTATTTGATGGGTTTTATAATGATGATGTCAATAAAGCATTATTCCACGGCCATACCTTTACCGCGAATCCTACAGGTTGTGCCGCAGCTTTAGCCAGTATCCAACTCTTGGAATCACCCGAAATGCAACAAAATATCAACCGTATTAATGCAAAACATTTGGCTTTTGCAACAAAAATGCAGTCCCACCCTAAAGTAAAAACCACTCGAGTACTAGGGGTTATATTTGCCTTGGAAATAGCAACAACGGGAGCAGAAAGTTATTATGGAACCATGCGCAACAAACTCTATAATTACTTCATAGAGAACGGTGTAATACTAAGGCCTGTGGGTAATATAGTGTACATACTACCTCCTTATGTGGTCTCAGATGCTCAGTTAGAAAAAATTTACAGCAAAGTTGAAGCAGCGGTCGAAATGATTTAAATGCAATTCCCTTAAAAAGAAAACCAAAGTCACAAAGAGTTTACCGACCTTTGTAATTCAGTGAACTACCATGTTGAAATCAAAAATTGCCATAACTTCTCTTGCCACTCTTTCGCCCTTAGGAGACAATCCGGCAGCGGTTTGGAAAGAATACACCTCCCCTTTATCCTGTATTTCCTCAAAAGTACTTAACGGACAGGACTATTTAGTTGCCATCATTCCGGAAGGTGCAAGAAGTAAAATTGACCATTTGCGCAAAGAGGACCTCAAATACAAAGGGTTAGACGAAACGGTTTTGATGGCGATACTTACAGCACGCGAAGCCATTCAACAAGCGGGATGGAAAGTTGGCGATGACTTCGGAATCAATATAGGTTCTTCTAGAGGGGCGACCCAATTGTTTGAAAAACACCATCAAGAGTTTCTGGAAACAGGTACTACGGCTACTTTAACCTCTCCCACCACTACCTTGGGAAACATTTCCTCATGGGTGGCTCATGATTTGAAAAGTCAGGGTCCCGAAATTTCCCACTCCATTACCTGCTCTACCGCCTTGCATGCCCTATTGAATGCCGTGGCTTGGTTGCAAGCGGGGATGGCAACAAAGTTCTTGGTAGGAGGAAGTGAAGCCCCCTTAACAGCCTTCACCTTGGCTCAAATGAACGCCCTAAAAATTTACGCCAAAGAAAAACAAGAATACCCTTGCCGAGCGTTTGATTTAACCAAAACCAAAAACACTATGGTCTTGGGCGAGGCGGCTGGCATGGCCTGTCTTGAAATAGGAGAGCAACCCAATGCATTAGGTTATATTGTTGGAATTGGTTTTGCTACAGACGAATTGGAACACAACATCTCCATCTCGGAAGAAGCCAACTGTTTTCAAAAATCCATGCAAATGGCATTGCAAAATACACCCTTAAACGAAGTAGATGCCATCGTCATGCACGCGCCAGGAACAATCAAAGGGGACGCTTCCGAATTCAAAGCCATTCAAAAGGTATTTGGGGCAGACCTTCCTATGCTAACCACTAATAAATGGAAAATCGGACATACCTTTGGAGCCTCCGGTATGTTAAATCTAGAATTGGCTTTGCAAATGATGGAACACAATTCCTTTATTGAAGTGCCATTTGCAACTACCCAAACTCCAAGAACGCAAATTCAAAAAGTCTTAATCAATGCAGTTGGTTTTGGAGGTAATGCGGTTAGCATTTTATTGGCAAGAGCCTAGACGGGCTAAGTCATCTTTATGTTTTCAGAAAGTGACTGCCGTCATTTTAATAATCTTACATGTAAAGCATTATTCTAATAGGCTATTGATTTTTTCGTAAACGAGTTCACTTTCCCATCCCTTGCGCAACAAGTAATCACAAAATTTTTTGCGTTTTTTCAAAAGATTCTTTTCCAGTATACTATCCCACACCCGTTCGCTTAGTTTTTCAAAGGTGTCGTAATATTCTTCATCGCTCAATTCACTTAAAGCGCATTTAATATTCGGGGCCGAAATAAAGCGGGCTTTTAACTCATTTACAATCCTGATTTTGCCCCAAAACTTGATGCGGTGTTTTCCTCGAGCAAAACTTCGAGCAAAACGTTCTTCATTCAGATAGTTGTTTTCAAGTAAGGCTACGATAATGGTATCACGGTAGGGTAAAGAGAGGCCCAATTGTTTCAGTTTGGTGTTAACTTCTTGATGACAACGCTCTTGATAGGCACAATAATGTTCCAATTTTTTTAGGGCTTCAGCAAGGGAGAGGTTTTCAGACATTGTAAATAGTAACAACAAATAGCAACAAAGATACTTAAATTTAAAAACTAACATCGATGGCAAAATGAATAGAACTACCATCAAGGTTTTTAAATAATGGACCGCTAGGAGGCAACTGTAGTTGAAAAAAAACCTACTTTTTTTGTTCTATTTTGCGCTTTTGTTGATAAAATTGTCAATATATTTACGTTTTGTTACCCTGATTTACTTGTAGTTAAGTAATTTAGAATTAGATTTGTAGCGCCCTTTTCTACCTAAAATAGCTTGACCTTTTTTTGTGCCCCAAAAATAGGTGTACCACTGTGGGTATTAATTAGATAAATCATTTTTAAATGAGGATAAAAATACTTTTAGTGTTGCTATTCGCAACGGGATTAAGTTGGGGACAATTTAGTATCGCTACTTCATCAACCAACTATACAGAAAATTTCGATTCACTAACTACGGGGACGTGGGCAGATGGAACAACCTTAACGGGTTGGTACGCTAGAACTGATAATACTAGTCCTATCAGTACTTATTTAGCAAATACAGGATCGAGTGCAACGGCAGGTCTCTATGCTTTTGGTGTAGCGGGTACTAATGCGTTAAGCGATAGAGCCATAGGATTCGGAACTACAAATGCTTACTTTGGTCCAGCAGGAACGGGTAAAGGCTATATTGGATGGCGATTAAAAAACAATACGGGACTTGCGATTTCTACCGTAACAGTTACGTGGACGGGTGAACAATGGAGAAGAGAAAATTCTCCTGCTCAATCCTTAAATTTAACCTATCAAACGGGTACGACAGTAACCTCTTTGGTAGCGGGAACCTGGACCAATGCTGGCTCAACATTTACTTCGCCAATTACTAATACGACACCAGCAGCAGCGATTGATGGAAATGCGGTCGGAAATAGAACCGTTGGGATAAGCGTAACAATTACAGTGGCGATAGCGGCAGGAGATGAGATCATGCTGCGCTGGGAAGACACAAACGATTCCGGCAATGATCATCAATTAGCCATAGACGACGTTACAGTTAGTGCTTTCGCTCCCTGTCCGGCCACCGTTGCAGGGGGTATTACTTTATTTTCTTCTACTTGTGGGTCGACCGTGTTGTCCTATACTGGTGCAGATGCGGCCAATTGTTATTGGCAAACCGCTTCCAATGGAACTTCAACAGCCTCTCCAGCAACCGCTAATTATTCTACAACAACTTCAGGAACTTATTATGTCAGAAACTTTAACGGGTCTTGTTGGTCACCTGGATCTGCTTCCTCAACGATTTCGGTAAGCAACAACCCAACAATTACAGCGGGCCCCTCCAATGCTTCAGTCTTGAGTGGGGCCAATGCCACCTTTACCGTGGCGGTAACCAATCCAGGAACCTACCAATGGCAAGTCGATACGGGATCGGGAGTATTTGCCAATGTAACCAATACAGGAGTGTATACAGGAGCCACTACGGCAACGTTAACAATCACCGGCGCAACGGTAGCCATGAGCGGGTATATATACAGATGTAAGGTAGTCGGTTTTCCACCTTGCGTATCTTCTTCATTTTCAAGTTCAGCGACATTAACAGTAACCTCGGTTACTAGTGCAGCTTCCGATATTATAGCAGTAGCCTCTTCAGAAGCATTAACGGTATCCAGTACAATAAACAATGTAACCATAGCCACGGCAACGGATGGGGTGCAAGTATGGCAATTTACAGTGCGTGATGGTGGGGGTGCCGCCGATGCCGATGCATTTGATACCATTTTAACCGCCTTTACCCTAGCACAAGCTGCCGGGAATCAAGTAACCACTTGGTCAGATGCTATTTTTTCCATAGGGTTGTTTGATGGAACTACCTTTATTGCTAACGGTACCGTAACGGCCAACCAAATACAATTCACAGGCTTAAACGTAGTAGTCACTGACGGAACAAATAAAACATTGTCCTTACGCCTTTCATTAAAATGTCCACTAGGGGCAGGGGCTGTCGATGGAAATGATTTTGGTTTTTCCTTGAGCGCAGCCAATACTACTTTTTCGGCATTAGGTTCAGGCAAAGCTGCTTTTCTTGCAGCGACTTCTGCCAATGGAGCCAATATCATTGAAATAACGGCATCCAAATTAATCTTTACAACCCAACCGGTCAATACAGGACAAAACAATACAATGGCAACGGTAGTAGTAAAAGCAACCGATGCTTGCGGAAACATCGATACGGGATTTACTGGGGTAGTATCACTTTCGAGCACAGGAACCATGAATGCCGTTACGCCAATCACTATGGTTGCAGGGGTAGCTTCGTTCAATACAATTGTCCATACCGTAGTGGGTACCGGCTATACGCTAACCGCTTCTGCTACAGGATTGACAAGCGGAACTAGCACAACATTTAATATTACGAGTACCACAATTTTCGCTGAAGGTGACTTTGCTGTGGTGGGTGTTAACTCAAATATAACCTGTTATTCAGGAACTTATTCTGCTGGAGATGATGAGATAAGCTTCATCACGTTCAAAGACATTCAAAATGGTGATGTCTTTTATATTACTGATAATGGATACGAACGTTCGTTTACTGGCTTATGGGGTGAAACAGAAGGGGTATATCAATTTACTAGAAATGGTGGGACTATTCCAGCTGGAACCGTTATCACCTTTCGTTTCTTAAATACATCCCCTTTTATGGAGTTCACTTCTCCAGACACTTCTTGGACGTTTGCCAAAGCACCTGGTTTTACAAGTACTCTTAATACCAATTCAGGGGGTGATCAAATCTTTTTCATGCAGGGAGGAACTTGGAATAATCCAATTGCTGCAACACACGATGCAACTTATACAGGAGGAACCTTGTTGTATGCCTTTAATACAGGAACCACTTGGACCTCGTTGGCCAACTCCACACAGCAATCAGCACTACCTTTAGCATTGCGTTGTTTTAATATGATGCCAGGAGCAGCAGCAGATTTCATTGAATATACAGGAATCACTACGCCGGCATCAAAATACGATTGGATTGTGCGTTTAAACGACCCAACCAATTGGACCAACAGAGTAAGTTGTGCAGGTTATACCCGCATGCATGTGGGACAAACCTATGGTGTTTTAGCCGATGCTTATGTAAACGGAGTGTGGACAGGTTCTAAATCTACCGATTGGTTTGATTGTGCCAACTGGCAAACACTAAAAGTTCCAATTGCGACCACCGATGTAAGTGTTAATGCTACTTATGCCACTAAGGATGCCATTATTGATGTAGTTGCCAATTCAACAAACGCAAGTTTATACAGCAATCAAGCACTTTGCAACAACATTACAGTATCAGCAAGAAAAGTACAATTGGAAGCCAATACGGCAAACACACTTGATGTGCATGGCAGTCTAACCATCAGTGGTACGGGAGCTATTGATATGGACGACAGTAATGCCGGTACAGCAGATGGCCAAATCAACTTGTATGGGAACTGGACAAATAGTATAGGAAATACCGCTTTCTCTGAAGGAAATGGAACAGTCAACTTTACAGGGACTGGAACTCAAGTAATCAATAATGTTACCCCAGAAGGAACCGAAACCTTTTATAATGTCATTTTAAACAACGACTTCAACACGGGTCTTTCAAATGATTTAATAGCGTCTAATAATTTAACGGTCAACGCCAATAAAACATTAACCATAGACGCGGCAGGATATGCCCGTGTAAACAATAAATTGTCAAATAACGGAAATGTGCTAATTGATAGTGATGTCGCTGGTACAGGAGCAGGGCAATTAATACAAGTAAACAACACCGATACCAATGATGGTACTTATACGGGAACGAAGTTCCAAGTTAAAAGAACGGCTATGGCCAAACATACAGATTATGTGTATTGGAGTTCACCATTAAATACCTTTGACGTATCAGGAATTCCTACGGGTTATCGCTATTTTTGGAACACAACCTATTTGAATACAAATGGGACGCAAGGGAATTGGAATGCTGCCGCTGGAAATATGACACCTGCTAATGGTTATATTTCGCGTGCCTCTAATGGTTCGGCTACTCCAATTGCCCTGCCAATTACCTTTAATGGAAGCAAGCCAAATAATGGAACGATAGCAATTGGCGTTTCAAGAGGGAATTATACGGGCGCCGATTATGACGCAGATCTTACAACGACATTAAATTTTGACACTACCAAATATGATGACAATTGGAACTTAGTTGGAAACCCTTATCCATCTGCGATTGATGCCGAAAGTTTCTTAGTCTTAAACCAATCGGTGATTGAAGGTTCTGTGTGGATATGGAAACACGGTTTGTTGCCCAATTTTACGACCAGTCCGTTCTATCAATCGTTTACCTATAATTATTCTTCAACAGACTATATCAAATACAATGGTTTAGGTTCAACGGAACCTGATACCTTTGCAGGAAAAATTGGCTCGGGTCAAGGATTTATGGTGAGCATGAAAGATGTGGGGACCTTTGCGTCGGCAGGGGCAAATACAAATTTAGATGTCTACACAAGTTCGATTTCATTCAATAATACATTTCGTAGTGACTCAAGCACGAATCCTTACATGCCCCAAAACAATACCGACTTTTATAAATCGGCTCCAGTAAACGATCCTCCAGGGACAAATCCAATTACGGGTCCAGAAGAGAAACACCGCATTTGGTTAGACATAATTAATGATGCGTCACACCAAACCGATAGAATGTTGTTAGGGTATTCGACGAATTCAACCATGGGAAGAGATAATTTATACGATTGTTTCTTTGTGCCAAGAGGGGATGTTAGTATGTATTCTTTAATTGGAAACGATGCTTTTATTATACAAGGGCGTTCATTGCCGTTTGACAGTAATGATAAAGTGCCTTTGGGAATTAACATCATTGAAGCAGGAAGCCATACCATTGCCATTAAAAAAGTAGACGGTCTATTTGTAAACGATACCAATATTTACTTAGAAGACAAACAATTACAAATCATTCATGATTTAAAAGAAGGGCCTTATGTGTTTACCACTGAAAAAGGAATATTCAATAATCGATTCGTATTGCGGTACAATACGGAGACTTTAGGAAACCCTTCCTTTAATGCACTTGACAACAGCGTAGTTGTTTCTACCCATCATGGTGAATTAAACATTAAGTCGTACTTAGAAAACATGCAGGAGGTAACAGTTTATGATGTTTTAGGAAGAACATTATTGACGGCCAAAAACATCAATAATACCGACTTTAAAGCCGATTCGATTACCAACAGCAATCAAACCTTAATCGTTAAGATTAAATTGAACAACGGCACGATAATCACTAGAAAGGTACTCTTGTAAGAGCAAAGTAAAATCATAAAAAAAGCGACTGAATTTCAGTCGCTTTTTTGGTATAATGAATCTTCAAAAAAGTAATAAGTACAGCTTATTTTCCTTTGGTTGAAGCTTCTAAGTTTCTTTCAATGGCATGACCCGGTCTAGACCATTTTGGTTTTTCTCCCAACGATTGGTATTGTGAATCTTCCGCTTCTACCGTTTTTGGTTGCATCAATTTAATAAATGGTTTTTGAGCAACTAGTCCAAGCGTTTCAAACATTTTCATGTCCTCATTTACATCCGGATTAGGGGTAGTCAATAATTTGTCTCCCGCAAATATGGAATTGGCACCAGCAAAGAAGCACATGGCTTGACCTTCACGTGACATTTCAGTTCTTCCAGCGGATAAGCGTACCTGAGTTTCAGGCATTACAATGCGTGTTGTGGCGACCATACGAATCATTTCCCAGATTTCAACTGGTTTTTCATTCTCCATCGGAGTGCCCTCAACAGCCACTAAGGCATTAATCGGCACCGATTCAGGTTGCGGATTTAAGGTAGAAAGAGCCACGAGCATACTAGCTCTGTCTTCAATACTTTCTCCCATCCCAATAATACCACCACTACACACCGTAACATTCGTTTTACGCACGTTTTCAATAGTATTCAAGCGGTCTTCAAAACCACGAGTTGAAATTACCTCTTTATAATAATCTTCAGAAGTATCCAAGTTGTGATTGTAGGCATATAAACCAGCTTCTGCCAATCTTTTGGCTTGGTTTTCAGTAAGCATACCAAGGGTACAGCAAACCTCCATTTCCAATTTGTTGATGGTACGCACCATTTCCAATACTTGGTCAAATTCTTCGCCATCCTTTACATTACGCCAAGCCGCACCCATGCATACACGAGAAGAACCATTTGATTTGGCACGAAGCGCTTGAGCTTTTACTTGACTTACCGTCATTAAATCATTGCCGTCAATTTTAGTGTGATAACGAGCGGCTTGCGGACAATAACCACAATCCTCAGGACAGCCACCTGTTTTGATGGATAATAAGGTAGAGACTTGAACTACGTTTGGATCATGATGCTCTCGATGAATGGAAGCTGCTTCATAAAGCAAATCCATCATAGGTTTATTATAAATAGCAATAATTTCTTCTTTAGTCCAATTATGTTTAGTAATGCTCATAGATGCAAATTTTAATGCATCAAAAGTAGTTAAATTGTGAACAAGTAGCAATTTTGTGTGTGTTAAAAGAGAACTTAATCTTCCTGTGAGGTAGTTTTTTTACGCCAAAGTTGCATCGCTACAAAAACGACAATAACGGAAGAAGCAATTCCCTCGATTAATACACCAAAACAATACTCATTGGCGGTTGGATTACCACCAAATAAAAACTCACCCGATAGGTTGCTGATATAAGCATTTCCGCCACGCAAATAAATGTAAGTAAACAATCCGCCAACACTTAAAAAGACACCCCCTAATGCGGTTGTACCTGCCGTCAATAAATTGGTTATATACCCAAATTGACCCTCCGCCATATTCATTCGTAACGTCCGATTGACACCAAAATAAATAAAAGCAGCATTCAGTATGCGGAGGTACAAGAATTTGGAAAGACCAAAAAACTCCATTAACAAAAAGTATACAGAAATCCCAGCAAAGATTAGAATGGCATTGATTAATTCTTTTGGCATTTTCATTTGGATAGCGTTTTAGTGAATAATCAGTGCAGTCTATCAAAGGTAAGCATATAACTTTGGATAAGTTAGGGCTTTAACAATTCATGTAAGTTAATCAAATGAATCAAGAATTTATAAGGTATTGATAAAGGCAAGTGCCGTTTTTTTATCTTGAGCTAATTGGGTTTTTAAAGCATCCAAGGATTCAAATTTTTGTTCAGAACGCATCCTTTGGAGTAGTGAGACAGTAAGTGTTTGACCATAGAGATCCTGGTTCAAATCAAAAAAATGAATTTCAATAGATTGATGGGTACCCGCCACCGTAGGTCTTGTGCCAATATTCATCATGCCAAAAACCGTTTTGCCGTTTAGATTACATTTGGCAATATAAACCCCGTTTTGCGGTATTAGTTTGTAGTTTTCTTGTAGTTCAATATTGGCCGTTGGGTATCCAATGGTGCGACCCAATTGTTTTCCTTTGGAGACTATACCACTAAGGGAATAGTCATAGCCTAAATATTCATTGGCCAAACAGATGTTGCCCTCTTCCAATGCCGTTCTAATTTTGGTAGAACTTATGGTTACTTCATTAATTTCTTCGGCAGAGATTTGGGCTACTTCAAAGCCATAGTTAGCGCCATAAGCAATTAAATCATCAATAGTAGCCGTTCGATTTCGTCCAAAACGATGGTCATGTCCAATGACAATCTTCTTAACATTAAAAGTGTCTACCAATACTTTTTTGACAAACTCCTCGGCAGTAAGCCTTGAGAATTCTTTGTCAAAAGCATGAACAACTAAATGGTCTATACCTAAATTTTCTAACAGCGTGATTTTTTCGTTCAAGGTAGTCAATTGCTTCATTTCAGTTCCTTGCTGAAGTACGGCTCGGGGATGTGGGAAAAAGGTAAGTACTAAACTTTCACAGTTTAATTCCTTAGCACTTGCAATGATGAGGTCTATGATTTTTTTATGCCCTAAATGAACGCCATCAAAAGTACCAATAGTAACTATGGTAGGTTGCGCAGTAGGATAGGCTTGTATGGAATGAAATAGTTTCAAAAAATGATATTATGTCGGCGAAGTTAAACCAATGCTTTTTAATTTCAAATAAACAAGTAGGTCTTATTTAGTGGCATCTTGGAATTGTAGTAATCCAGGATGCTTTAATTCGTATTTAATGCTGCTAAAATGTAGCAACGACCTAGTTTCAAATATAAAAAAATAACAAGGTATTTAAGAAGAAAAACGGTGGTCTTTTTATATAAAGTAGGGTAAAAGTACTTTAAACTTGTTTTCATTACCAGTAATGAACGTTACGGCAACATTGCAGTATAATTACAGTAAAAAATAGGAATTCGTAAGAAAACGTTAAAAATACCTACACATCATTCAAAAAAAGAGCTTTGAATTTGTAAAGTATTGAAAGATAATTATCTTTGGCTTCTTTTATTAAACCACCATAAACCATGAAAAAAACATTACTCTTGTTTGTTTTAGTTATTGCGACAGGACAAATTTTTGCTCAAAAAAATGCCTTTTGGCAAGTACAAGACGCTAGAAGTCTTACGAATGTTGTTAGAGCAAGACCTGACAATGTATGCCAGGGAGAACTTTATTTCACGTTAAACGTAGAGGCACTTAAACAAACTTTAGTTAATGCTAAAGGAAAATTTTCAAATTTACCTGGAGTAACGGTTACTTTTCCTAACTCTAATGGAGAATTAGAAACGTTTTTAGTTTGGGAAAACTCTAATTTTGAACCTTTATTGCAATCAAATTTTCCACAGATACGTTCTTACGTAGGAAAAGGAGTTACTGATAAATACGCTACCATTAACTTTAGTGTTTCTCCATTAGGATTGCAAACGATGGTGTTCAGAGCCGATAATGGTACTGAATTTATTGAAGGATATGATAAAGCAGCGACTACTTATGTATTGTTCAATGCTAAAGATAGAGTAAGCGGAAGATTACCGTTTACCTGTGGAACAAACGAAGTGAATTTTGCTAATGATATCTCAAATAAAGTTCAAAATACGACTTTGGCTGATAATGCAAAATATAAAACATTCCGTCTAGCATTATCTTGTACAGCAGAATACGCTAATTATTTTGGAGCTACAAGTAGTGCTGATGTGGCTTTAGTATTAGCGGGAATGAATGCTACCATGACCCGAGTAAATGGGGTTATGGAAAAAGATTTATCATTGCACTTAAACATTATTAGTACAACAGATCAGGTGATCTATTATGATCCATCATCTGACCCGTACTCAGATGCAACTATAGGTTCTGATATTAATAATTCAGGTAATGCAACAGGTTGGAATATTCAATTACAAAATGCACTTACTACTACATTAGGAAACGCAGCCTATGATATAGGCCACCTTTTTGGAGCATCAGGTGGTGGAGGTAATGCAGGATGTATAGGATGTGTATGTGTTGATGATTCAGCGAGTACAACCGACAAAAATAAAGGAAGTGGATTTACTTCCCCAAGTAACAATGTTCCAGCAGGGGATAGTTTTGATATTGATTATGTTGCGCATGAAATGGGCCACCAATTAGGGGCAAATCACACATTTACCTACAATTATGAAGGTACTGTAGCACAAACAGAACCAGGGAGTGGAAGTACTATTATGGCATATGCAGGAGTAGCTTCAACTACAGCAGGGGCTGTTGCGTATAACGTACAAAACCATTCAGATGCTTTGTACAGTTATAAAAGTATTTCTCAAATTCAAACAAAATTAAATTCGGCTTCAGCTAATTGTTCCGTGAATACAGTGCTAACGGGAATAAATGCGACACCTACTGCCGACGGTGGTTTAGATCACACCATACCAGTTGGTACGGCATTTAAATTAACTGGGGTTGCTACAGATGCCGATGCTGCTGATGCTTTAACCTACATTTGGGAACAAAACAATGCAGGAACTTCATCAACAACTCAAAATAATAGTAGAGTGTCAGGCTCTAAAACAGCGGGTCCTAACTTTAGAACGTTTGCCGCTTCTGCTTCGCCTATGAGATATTTTCCTCAATTGAGCAAAGTGTTAGTGGGGAATTTAGTGCAAGCAACGGGTGTTGATACAGAATGGGAAAGTTGTTCAAGTGTAGGCAGAACGTTGAACTTTACCTTTACAGTAAGAGACAACCACCCTGGAGCGGGGCAAACTAAAACCGATACGAACGTAATCATTACCGTTTTAGCGTCGGCCGGACCTTTTGCAGTAACTTCTCAAAGTGCCTCAAGCATCAATTGGTTACAAGGATCATCACAAACGATTACTTGGGATGTAGCTAATACAACCTCTTTACCTGGTTCTGCTAATGTAAATATTAAATTGTCTACTGATGGTGGATTAAACTTTGATACAGTATTAGCTTCTAATACGCCAAACGATGGTACAGAAACCATTACGGTTCCAGCAGTTAGTGCTCTTAACTGTAGAATCATGGTGGAAGCGGCTGATAATGTATATTTTGCAGTTAATTCTAAAGCTTTTTCAATTGGAGCTGATTGTCATATATATGCTACCACACCAAATGCTGCAATTGCTGATGGTACAGGAAGTAGTACTGCAGGGGCTACAACAACTTCGGTTATTAATGTGCCTGATGCATTTACTATCTCTAATTTGAAAGTGAATCTAAAAGTTGACCATACTAAAATTGGAGACCTAATAGTTAAAATAACACACCCAGATGGTACGTTAAGAACGCTTTGGAACAGAACATGTAACTCGGCTGCTTATTCAGGAATCGACATGACTTTTGCTGATGGTACGGGTAGCATCTCTTCTGCATGTGCAAGCCCAACTACAGGAACACACCAAGCCTCACAAGCGTCAACAGCTTTAGCAGGATATAATAACAAAACTTCAGCTGGAAACTGGACGTTAACAATAACCGATAATGCAGCCACAAATACAGGAACATTAGTGACTTGGGCGCTTGATTTTGGATGTACCTTGGCAACCAATGAATTCGAAATTGCTGACTTAACGATTTATCCTAATCCAAATAGAGGGAATTTCAATATTAAATTTGATAACCCTTCTGCCAACGAAGTTACTATTGCAGTATATGATATGAGCGGTAGAAGAATTTTCGAAAACAATTACGCTAGTCAAGCATCCTTCAATGAAAACATTCAGTTAAATAATGCCCAAGCAGGTATTTACTTAGTTAATGTGACTGATGGAAGTAAAAAGATAGTTAAGAAAATAATTGTCGAATAAGCTTAAGACTATACATTTAAAAAAGGAAGCTTGTAAAGCTTCCTTTTTTTTTAATTTATTAAATAATCAATAAACCAAAAATGAAACTAAGATTACTTCTTGCATTGCTTGTTTTTCAACTGAGCTTTGCGCAACACAGAACTTGTGGCATGGAGGCCAAAATGCAAGAGATTATGGCCAATCCTGTATTGAAACAACAATACTTAGATCAACAAGCTAAATTTGAGATTGAACTTCAAAAATTAGAATTGAATACCAATAAAAATGGTAATAGCACTAGTAATACAAACACTACGATCATCATCCCCGTTGCGGTACACTTCCCTTCGGTTAGTACTTCAGCCTCAGCAACACTTAAAACTTGTTTGAGAGCTTTAGCGCAATCGCAAATCAACACCTTAAATGCCGATTATAATGCAGCCAATACCGATATTTCGAATTGGGATGCAGATGCTCCTTTTTACCCAATGGTGAGCAGTGTAGGGAACCTAGACGTTCAGTTTGTTTTAGCTACGCAAAACCATCCTGCAGCGTCAGGAATTGCAAGCGGAACCGTAGCCGTAACTTTTGGAACCGACTTTTTAGCCAATGCCGACTCAGATACAACCTGGGCAGGTTATTTAAATTTAGTATGTAGAAATGCAGGTTCTGGAATTTTAGGGTATTCTCCTCTAGGTGGATCACCTTCGGCAGGAAATACCGTAGTAATCAGTAAAACATCCTTTGGCTCTAATGCCGGTTGTACAGGATATGTGCCAGGAGCGCCATACGATTTAGGAAGAACCTTAACACACGAATTAGGGCATTATTTCAACTTAGATCACACCTTTGCGGGTTGTGGGACAAATTGTAGCACTACCGGAGATCGAGTGTGTGATACACCGGCAGTAGCTGCAGAATCATATAATTGTCCTGCAGCAGGTGATGTAGCGGGATGCGTTTCAGGTGAAAATGCCTTAACCATGAATTATATGGATTATGTTGATGATGCATGTATGTATATGTTCACGCTTGGTCAATCCAATAGAATGAAAGCATATTACAATACTATTGCTAGCCAATTCACTACTACCGCTTTAGCTAACACCCAATTTTTAGAAGCTAATTTTAACATCTATCCTAACCCTAATAAAGGTAGTTTTACCATTCAGTTTAAAGAAGTAACCAGCAGTTATTCGGTAGAAGTATTTGATGTAACAGGTCAGACTGTTTACGAAAACAACTTTGCTCAAAATACAAACCCAGTCCAAGTGATTACGTTGCCTACTGCTGCTGCAGGAGTATATTTTGTAAACATTAAAAGCGATAAAGGTCTAGTAACTAAAAAATTAGTAATTCAATAATTAGTGATTCAACACTATAAAAAAAGCCCGCCTTGTTGAAAACTAGGCGGGCTTTTTTTGTGCTAAT
>CANBOV010000021.1 GCA_947371275.1 Flavobacteriaceae bacterium
TACATCTCGCCTAACGGCGAGACACTCGAAGTGACGGTCGTGCATTGGAGGTCTGCAAAGCTTCTCGATACATCTCGCCTAACGGCGAGACACTCGAAGTGACGGTCGTGCATTGGAGGTCTGCAAAGCTTCTCGATACATTTCGCCTAGCGGCGAGACACTCGCATTGACGGTTATCGTTTACTTGTTACACATTTTGATTTGGGTTCTCTTTTGAAGGCATGAGATGGATTATAAAACTAGGCATTTTCTACGGTTGAAATTCCATTTCCACTAGGGCTATTTCCCTTACTATTAATTATTATTCTATATTCGCTACGAAAAATTGAAAACCAGTTGGTGCAACGACTGTATTCTAAAATCAAATTAGGCTAAAATGCTTTTTAACTCCTTACATTTTGCGTTTTTTTTACCGGTAGTATTTTTTCTCTATTGGTTTTTGAATCGCAAAAGTCTTACTGTACAAAATCTATTATTGCTGGTTTCGAGCTATTTTTTTTATGCTTGTTGGGATTGGCGTTTTATGTTTTTGCTTTTATTCTCTACCCTTTTGGATTACTACACTGGATTAATGATGTGCCGAACGGATAAGCCGTTGCATAAAAAAATTTGGTTTTGGTTAAGCATTTGCATTAATCTTGGCTTTTTGGTATTTTTCAAATACTACAACTTTTTTATTGCTTCGTTTACGGAGTCGGCTTCACACCTGGGTCTAGTGATTAATCCGTGGACTTTAAAAGTCATTTTACCAGTAGGAATCTCCTTTTACACGTTCCATGGCTTGTCTTATGTGATTGACATTTACAAAGGCCGAATAAGAGCGGAGCAGAATTTTATTGAATACGCTGTTTTTGTTAGTTTTTTTCCGTTACTGGTGGCAGGACCTATTGAACGCGCAACGCACTTATTACCACAAATAAAAAGAAAAAGAAGTTTTGATTATGGCACTGCCGTTGATGGTTTAAAACAAATCTTATGGGGTTTGTTTAAAAAGATAGTGATTGCTGATCAATGTGCGGAGTATGCCACTATTATTTTCAATTCGTCGGAGCACGCTTCGGGTAGTACCCTCTTGCTTGGCGCTTTGTTCTTTAGTTTTCAAATCTACGGGGATTTCTCTGGTTATTCTGATATTGCACTGGGTACTGCTAGGCTCTTTGGTATTGATTTATTGCGGAATTTTGCTTTTCCTTATTTCTCTCGAGACATTGCTGAATTTTGGAGGCGATGGCATATTTCGCTTTCCTCCTGGTTTAGGGACTATTTGTACATTCCGCTAGGAGGTAGTAAAGGGAGTCTGTGGATGAAAGTACGCAACACCTTTATCATCTTTATCGTTAGTGGATTTTGGCATGGTGCCAATTGGACCTTTATTGTATGGGGCTTTTTGAACGCTTTATTCATTATGCCTTCCATACTATTGAATACTAACAGAGATCATCTAGAGACGGTTGCACAAGGAAAGATTTTGCCGACGCTGAAAGAGAGCTGTTCGATGGTGCTTACGTTTGGATTGACGGTCTTTGCTTGGATATTCTTTAGAGCAGCAAATGTTACGCAAGCCTGGCAAATCATCACAAAGATTGCTTCCCGAAGTTTGCTACAGCATCCAGAGTTTGACAAAGATGACACTATAAAACCCACCCTATTGCTTATAGGCTTCTTTATGGTGATTGAATGGATGGGAAGAGAGCAGCAGTATGCTATACAGCGTTTGGTTTATTCATTCCCAAGAAGTATTCGATGGGCATTTTATGGAGTGCTTACCTTTATCATTTATTATTTTGCACTTTCGATAGACAATCAGCAATTCATTTATTTCCAATTTTAAGCATGAAACCATTCCTTTCAAAACTAATAGGATACTTTGGATTTATTTTCCTTATTGCGTTGCTGCTTCAAGTATTCTTATCGTACCGTATACAGGATAAAATTATTAGTGATAACAATCCGTCTGAGGTATCCAGCAACAAGAATGCGGAATTACTTTTTCTTGGCAATTCTAGATGTTCTATGCATTTTGATCCCGCTTTTTTTGCTACTAACTACTCCCTTCGGTGTGCTAATCTTGGCATTAATGGGCATCATGATCTCGCTATGGCCACGTTGCAACTGCAACGGTTTATGATGGCAAATAAAGCTCCGAAGTATGTGGTATTGAATTTTGACCCTTTTACTTCAGTGGGAGGAAGCACTAACAAATCAAATTTTGTTTTGAAGGATGAATTTGCGCGGTATGCCTTTTTCCCTCATGACAAAGATTCTTTGTATGCCAATTATTTTAAATTCTCGTTGGCCGAAAAGTACCTTCCTTTGTATGCTTTATTCAAATACCGACAATTTAGAAACTGTATCTTTATAAAAAACACTAACGATTACAAAACGTTTGGGTATCAAAAAAAAGACCAGTATTGGGATACTTTAGTGCCAAACAACGAGCGTTTTTTAAAGCATAAATATTTTAAGAAATCGGCACTACCCTCGATTAGCATAGCCCTTAGTGCCTTGAATACGATGTGTGTGCGGCACCATATTAAATTGCTGTGTATACAGACACCGGTGCATCAATCTGTTTATGATACAGTGCTTTATTCGGCTACGGGAACGCTTTGCCGCCAACTTAAGATTCCGTTTATTGATGTAAACACCCCTTATTTTGCTAGCCATTCAAAACTCTATTTGAATGCCAATCATTTAAATACTTATGGTGTAGGTCAACTGAATTTATTTTTGAAAAAAGACCCAGTATTTAACCATTTTATTACCCAAAAACCTTAATTATACGTTTGGGAGTCGTCCTCTAGTTGCTTGACAATTTTCTAAAGCATAAAGGGCCAAATCTAAACGCAACCTTTGTATCTTTGTACCGCAAAAAATTGGAACATGGAATCATTGATTGACAACAATTTGCCAGTGGGGAAACCTAAGTGGTTGAAAGTAAAGCTCCCTATAGGCCAAAAATACACAGAACTTCGCGGTTTGGTAGACAAGTACCAATTGAACACCATTTGTACTTCGGGCAGTTGTCCGAATATGGGTGAATGTTGGGGAGAAGGCACGGCTACCTTTATGATTTTGGGGAACATCTGTACCCGTTCGTGTGGCTTTTGTGGGGTAAAAACCGGCAGACCTGAAACGGTGGATTGGGATGAACCTGAGAAAGTAGCCCGTTCCATAAAGATTATGAAGATTAAGCATGCGGTGATCACTAGTGTGGACCGTGATGACTTGAAAGATATGGGATCGATTATCTGGTTTGAAACTGTACAGGCGATTCGTCGTATGAATCCGGAGACCACTTTAGAAACCCTTATACCCGATTTTCAAGGTGTGGAACGCATTATAGACCGTATCATAGAGGCCAATCCAGAAGTGGTATCCCACAACGTTGAGACGGTGCGCCGTTTGACTCGTGAAGTGCGTATTCAAGCTAAGTACGACCGTAGTTTGGCTGTGTTGAAATACTTGAAAGATCAGGGGATTCGTAGAACTAAGTCGGGCATCATGCTAGGCCTTGGTGAAACCGAAGAAGAAGTGATCCAAACGATGCAAGACTTGAGTGATCAGGGGGTTGACATAGTAACGATTGGTCAGTACCTGCAGCCTAGTAAGAAGCATTTACCGGTGAAGGAGTACATTACTCCGGAGCAGTTTGAAAAATATGAGAAGATAGGCAAAGCGATGGGCTTTAGACATGTAGAAAGCGGCGCATTGGTGCGTTCGTCTTACCACGCAGAGAAGCACATCTTATAATTGGAACCTATGGAAATTACCCACACCCAAGCGGCTATTAAGGCCACCTATTTTAGTTTGATAGGCAATGCTTGTTTGGCACTCATTAAAGGTGTTGCGGGTATCTTTGGTAACTCCTATGCATTGATTGCGGATGCCATCGAATCTACTACGGATATATTCTCATCGTTTTTGGTGTTGTTTGGATTGAAGTATTCTAGTAGGCCTGCCGATGAGAACCATCCTTATGGACATGGACGAGCAGAGCCCTTGATTACCTTTTTGGTGGTTGGCTTTTTGATTACTTCGGCGACGATAATTGCTTATGAAAGCATCGCGAACATTGGGACACCCCATAGTTTGCCAAAACCATGGACGTTGATTATCTTGGGAATCATCATTGTATGGAAAGAGTTTTCTTTTCGCAAAGTGATGAAGAAAGGGATCGAGACCAACAGTTCGTCCTTGCGTGCCGATGCTTGGCACCACCGCAGTGATGCCATTACCTCTGTAGCGGCATTTATAGGCATTTCTATTGCCCTACTTATGGGAAAGGGATATGAATCGGCCGATGACTGGGCTGCGTTGTTTGCCGCTGGGTTTATATTATACAATAGCTACTTGATTTTTAGACCTGCTTTGGGAGAGATTATGGATGAGCATTTGTATGATGATTTGGTTTTGGACATCCGCAGGGTAGCTCAGACCGTTGAGGGTGTTATTGATACAGAAAAATGTTATATCCGCAAGGCGGGAATGAAGTACCATGTAGATTTGCATGCTTTAGTAGATGCGAATTTATCGGTAAAAGAAGGGCATGACATTTCCCATTTATTAAAAGACACTTTATTACGAGAACTTCCTCAATTGGGACAAGTCTTGATTCATATAGAACCCCATGAATAAAAAAACACGCATCGCTATCAATGGTTTTGGTCGTATAGGGAGAAACCTCTTTCGTTTGCTATTGGATCATCCTAGTCTGGAAGTGGTGGCGATTAATGACATCGCCGACACGCGTACGATGGCGCATTTGATTAAGTATGACAGCATACATGGTGTATTGCCAATGTTGGTTACTTATGATGAGACTTCATTACTTGTAGATGGGAAATCCTATTTGTTTTTTCATGAGCGAGAGATTGCTCGATTGGATTGGGGCACCCATGCCATTGATTTTGTCGTTGAATGCACTGGGAAATACAAAACCTTTGAGGAGATTAACCAACATATACAAGTGGGTGCTAAAAAAGTAATACTCTCTGCCCCTTCTGAGGTACCTGAAATTAAGACGGTGGTCTTAGGAGTTAACGAAGGCATATTGGATGGTACAGAAACCATAGTATCTAATGCTAGCTGTACGACCAATAATGCTGCCCCTATGATTAAGGTAATTAACGAACTCTGTGGCATTGAGCAAGCCTATATAACTACTGTGCATTCCTATACTACAGATCAGAGTTTGCATGACCAGCCCCACAAAGATTTGCGCAGAGCACGTGGTGCTAGTCAGTCGATTGTCCCTACGACTACAGGAGCAGCGAAGGCATTGACTAAAATCTTTCCGGAAATGGAAGGAAAAATTGGAGGCAGTGGCATTAGGGTACCTGTACCCGATGGGTCCTTGACGGACATTACCTGTTATGTTAAGCGTGCGGTGACTATAGAACAAATCAATAAGGCCTTTAAGCAAGCCTCTGAAGCCCAGTTAAAAGGCATTTTGGATTATACTGAAGACCCAATAGTATCTGTGGACATCTTGGGGAATCCACACTCTTGTTTGTTTGATGCTCAGCTTACTTCGGTCATCGATAAAATGGTTAAAGTGGTGGGGTGGTATGATAATGAAATAGGTTATTCGTCGCGAATAATCGACCTTATTCTATTGTTAAAAAAATAAAATCATTATATTTATCGTCCTAATGCTGTATAAATCTTCAATTTATGAGATGGTTTTGGCTTCTTTTCTTATTTCAGACCTTTAGTTTCGGACAAAAGAAAGCTGTTGACAACATTGACAGTACCTCCTATTACATCCAATTGGCCAATTTTAACAAAAAGACCAATAACTATAAGTTTGCCTTGTCTTTTTCGCAGCAGGCATTTAATTATGCTAAGGCCCATAACAACGTTAAGGGAAAGGCGCGTGCTTTATTCTCGTTGGCTTCTACCTATTTTGATTTAAAGAAAACAAAAGATGCTATAGAAACCTTTACTCAGAGTGCTGATTTTTTCAGTCAGCTCCCTCCTACTTCGGGTTATGCCTTGTGTTATTACAATATTGGTTTGTGTTATATGAACCAGGAAGATTTTGACATGGCGGAGGAAAACTTTGACAAGGCTGAATCTATTTATTATTCCTTAAAAATTGACGCTTCAGGTTTATTGAATTTGCAGAAGGGAATATTGTATAAGAATAAGGGTAAGTTGGATTTGGCCACCAAGCTCTTTAATGAAATTGTTTCTAAGAACGAAGTGAAGGACGTGTTTAAAACCCGAGCAGAAGCATTGTACCAATTGGGTGCCATAGAAGCTTCTCTGGACCACAATAACCTGGCTGCTAATTACTTGAACAGGGCATTACAAGACAATGCTAAGGATGGGAATTTAGATCAGAAAGCCAAGATATTATTAGAATTGAGCAAGACCTATGATAAATTATTGGATGTTAAGCGGTCGTATACCTATTTAAAGGCCCACCTGTTATTGAAAGACAGTTTGTCACATTTGAACAATGTCAAATTGGATATTACAGATTATGAAGCGTTTAAGGAGAGCGAGCGTATGCGTGCTTTGGAACAATTAACGAAGGAGAATGAGGCGCAGCAGAAAACGAATAAGTTTGCTCGACTAATCAGTATATTGGCGATTGCGTTGATTTCGATTTTGTCGTTATTGAGTTTGTCGCTCTATAAAAACAACATCATCCGCAGTCAGTCGAATATATTATTACGAGAGAAAAACTTTGAGTTGCAAATTGCTAAAGACAAGGCTGAGAAAGCTTCTAAAGCCAGGGCAGAGTTCTTATCTACGGTAAGCCATGAATTGCGTACCCCTTTGAATGCCATTAATGGGATTACCCATATCTTGATTGAGGACAATCCGAAGGAGAGTCAGGTACATTATCTTAATTCGCTTAAGTTTTCGGGGAATTACTTATTGACCTTTATTAATGAAATCTTAGAGATTAACCGAATAGAATCGAGTACTATAGAAATCGAGTATATTGACTTTGACATTAAGCAATTGTTGGTAGACATCCAAAATACGATGAATGAGATTGCGGCTAAGAACCACAATACCTTTTTGTTGGAGGTCGATGCGGCTATACCTGATGTCATTTTGGGCGACCCCACTAAACTTTCTCAAATCTTTATTAATTTAATAAATAATGCCTTGAAGTTTACTAAAAATGGAGAGGTCAAAGTGGTGGCAAAATTGGTTGAAACGGGGGATGATTTTTCTCGTATTAATTTTGCCGTAAGCGACACTGGCATAGGAATCCCTGAAGAAAAGCAGGAGACGATCTTTGACAGTTTTTCTCAGGGTTCGATAGAGATCAACCGCAAGTATGGTGGCACTGGATTGGGGCTTACTATCGTTAAGAAATTGGTTGACTTGTTGGGAGGCGACATTAATTTGGTAAGTGAAGTTAATGTTGGCACTACCTTTGATTTTGAGTTGAATTTGTTGCATGGAAATGGTGCGATTACCATTGAAAAAACAAGTTATTATTCGGATGACGTCTTGGAAGGCAAATACTTATTGGTTGTTGAGGACAACAAAATTAACCAGATGGTTACTAAGAAAATGCTAGAAAACAAGGGCATGAAGTGTAAGATCATTGATAATGGCGAGGAGGCTGTCACTTTGCTAAAGGCTGAGAATACCTTTGATTTAGTTTTGATGGATGTGCATTTGCCGGGCATTAATGGAACGATTGCCACCCAAAACATTAGAGAGTTTGATGTTAAAAAACCAATTATTGCCTTGACGGCTATTTCGTTGAATGAGAATAGAGAAATGCTGTTGTCTTTTGGCATGACGGATGTGATTACCAAACCTTTTGACCCGGAGACTTTTTATAGAATAATCGCTATGAATTTGAGTTAGTAGTGCAGAATTAACTCTTTGATGAGTTGGCGCACTTGTGGTTCGGCTGCATTGGCTGCTTTTAGCACTTCTTCGTGTGAGATGGATTCAAGATGCTCTTCGCTTCCAATATCGGTAATAACCGAAATACCAAAGGTTTCCAGTTCCATGTGGCGTGCCACGATTACTTCGGGAACGGTAGACATGCCCACACAATCAGCCCCAATGTTTTTTACCATTTTATATTCGTGTAAGGTTTCAAAAGTGGGACCTTGCAAGGCCATATAGACCCCATCAAACACTTCAATGTTGGCTGCTTTGGCTACTTCTTTCGCCTTTGCTATCATTTTAAAACTATAGGGTTCGTTCATGTTTACGAATCGAGGTCCGAAGCGGTCGTCATTTTTACCTCGCAGGGGATGTTCGGGCATCATGTTGACGTGGTCTTTTAGCAAGACAATTGAGCCTACACTGTAGGCGGGATTTACACCTCCTGCGGCATTGGACACAATTAATTTGGTTACCCCTATGTATTTCATTACGCGTACTGGGAAGGTCACTTCTTGCATGGAATAGCCTTCATAGTAATGAAAGCGACCTTGCATGGCTACTACTTTCTTATCACCAATGGTACCAAAAACTAAAGCCCCTTTGTGGCCTTGTACGGTCGACACTGGGAAGTTGGGTATTTCAGTATAGGGCAAAGTGAACTCGATGGTAATATCTTCTGTAAAACTCCCTAAACCTGAGCCTAGAATTACACCGTATTCTGGTATAAAATTGGTTTTACTTTTGATATAATTAACGGTTTCCTGAACAAGTTCCCACATAGTTGGTAATAATTTGGTCAAAAGAATCCTGATTCGAAATCAGTTGGCTTTTAATTGGTAAATAATATAATTGTTCTTTTAAAACAGGTGTTTGCAAACGTACAAAATCCTTTTCGGTGGTAATGACGATTTTATTGATAGCTCTATTTTTTATGGTCATGATATCGCTTTCACTGAAATGATGGTGATCTGCGAATACAATGGTATTTTCTTTTTTGGCTCCTAAATGTTCGAAAAAAGATTTAGGTTTGGCAATTCCGGCTAATAGTACATTTTCATTTGCTTTGCAATCGGCTACAGCCATGGTATTGGTGCCATTGTACAAAGTATCTTCATAGACTATACAGCTGAAGAAGATGGGGATATCCAGCCCAATTTTCTTTTTTATAGCATGTTGTGCAATTTGGGAAATTGCAGGCGGACATTTAGTGACAATTATCATGTCGGCTCTCTTTGCGCCTCTTCTACTTTCTCGAAGATTTCCGGTTGGCACTATAAAATCCTGGTAATACAAATCGTCGTAGGCCGTTAGTAAAATATAAAAGCCTGCTTTCACTTTGCGGTGTTGGAAGGCATCATCGAGTAAGATGACTTGGGGTTTGGATTCTTGTTTTAAGAGTTGGTTGATTCCGTTGCATCGGTCGGCATCCACTGCCACTTGGATATGAGGGAACTTCATGTAGTACTGCATCGGTTCGTCACCTAGATTCCTTGCTGTGGAATGCGCATTGGCCAAAATAAACCCTTTTGATTTTCTTTTATAGCCTCTGCTCAGTGTTGCAACCTTGTAATGAGGAGAAAGTAAGCGAATTAATGATTCTATTTGGGGTGTTTTTCCGGTACCCCCGACGCTTAGATTACCTACTGCAATGACTGGAATATTGAAAGAATAGGATTTTATGATCCCTATATCAAAGAGGAAATTTCTAATTGAGGTAATTATTCCATAGAGTATGGCAAAGGGGAAAAGCGCTAATCTCACTACATTCATGAAACAAATATAAAAATATTAGCCACGCAAGCAAATCATTTGGTTATTTGCTATAATTAAAATAGATTTTAACAAGAATTTTGGTTGGGTTGAAGGCCACGAATTCACGAATGTTTTGCTAGGTAGCAGGAGATGGGTTGCTAGTACAACATGCTTTTTTATAGTGACAAATTGATTGTTGTTATTCAATTTGAGAAAAAGATTCTATCTTTGGAAAAGAATGCTATTTATAGAATCGAAATGAGGACATTATCCCTACTACTTGCTTTATTTTTGGTGGCCACTGCCCCTATTTTTTCACAGGAAAAAGACAATGTTGATTTGTTGAAAATCATTTTTACAAAATACTATAAAGAGGAAAAAGTTATTGCTAAAGGCAGGTTACAATTGTTGCGTTTTTATTGTAAAAAAGCCCCTAATAACGAAGAGGTACTGGCGGTAATTGCTTCTAGTGACTATTTAAAAAAGAATGCAAATGAGATTAAGTCACAGATAGATAATACCGTAAATGAAGATTGGTCTTCTGCTTACACTACATTATTTACTGGGCAAAACCAATATTTAAAAAGCAAGGTAAACGATTGTCAATCTTTGGAAGAATTTAGAGTCGACTATGCAAAACATGGCGAAAACAATCAGCGTTTGATGATTGTTAGTAAGCCTATCTACTTTGCTAACCAGAACAGTGCTTTAGTTAAGGTAGCTTTTTACCGGAGTATAGAGCACAATAACAGTAGTTATCTGTTATTTGAAAAAATAAATGGTAAATGGACCCTTAAGGATTATTTATATGAATGGGCCACTTGATAAGTAAACAGTATTGAAAGAAGAAAAAATATAGTATGAAATTAAAAGAACTACTCCTTATTTTGGAAGAAATGGCCCCATTGGCCTATGCTGAAGATTTTGACAATGTAGGGTTGCTGCTAGGCGATACTGAACTTGATATTACGGGGATATTGGTATGCCATGATGCTTTGGAAAGCGTTATTGAAGAGGCCATAGCGAAACAATGTAATTTGGTTGTATGCTTCCACCCTATTTTATTTTCAGGTTTGAAGAAAATAACGGGCAAGGATTATGTAGAGCGTGCCATTATTAAGGCCATCAAGAATGACATTGCAATTTACGCTGTGCATACGGCATTGGATAATCACAAAGAAGGCGTTAATAAGATTTTTTGCGATGCTTTGGGGTTGACGCAAACGCGTATTTTGATTCCGAAGCCCAATTTTATTCAGAAACTTGTGACCTATACTATACCTGAAAATGCAGCGCTGCTTCGCACAGCTTTGTTTGATGCTGGTGCGGGTAAAATTGGGAATTATGAAGATTGCAGTTTTAGTTCGACGGGGCTCGGCAGCTATAAGGGTAATGAGGACAGTAATCCAACTATTGGGAATCGGTTTGAGTTTGTTACCACTGAAGAAATCAAAATTGAAGTTACGTTTGAGAAGCAGTTGCAATCGAAAGTATTGAAGGCGTTGTTTTCGAACCATGTGTATGAAGAAGTTGCCTATGAAGTATATGCTTTAGAAAATGTGCATCAAAATATTGGATTGGGAATGATTGGCAGCTTAGGACAACCGATGGAGGAAACAGCGTTCCTTAGTTACGTAAAAGACACCATGGGCTGTGGGGGAATACGTCATAGTGCATTACTAGGAAAAAAAATAGAAAAAGTTGCGGTATTGGGAGGTTCGGGAAGTTTTGCTATTGCCAATGCAAAAAGAGCAGGCGCCGATATTTTCTTAACCGCTGATTTGAAGTACCACAACTTTTATGAGGCTGAAAATCAACTTGTATTGGCCGATATAGGTCACTTTGAAAGTGAAAGATTTACAAAAAATTATATTGTTGATTTTCTTAAGAAAAAAATCCTTAATTTTGCAATCATTTTTTCGGAAGAAAATACAAATCCAGTTAAGTACTTATAAAATATGGCGGCTACAAAAGAACTAAGTGTTGAAGACAAATTGAGAGCTATTTATGACCTACAAATCATAGATACAAGAATTGATGAAATCAGAAACGTTAGAGGGGAATTACCTTTAGAAGTGGAAGATTTAGAAGATGAAGTTACCGGTTTAAGCACTCGTTTAGATAAATTAAAAAGTGATTTAGTTTCTATAGAAGAGCAGATCAAAACCAAGAAAAGTGCAATTGAAGAGCATCAAGTAGCAATTAAAAAATATACTGCTCAACAAAAAGAAGTTCGCAACAACAGAGAATTCAATTCGTTAACTAAAGAAGTAGAATTTCAAGAATTGGAGATTCAATTGGCGGAGAAACAAATCAAAGAATTGAAAGCTTCTATAGATCATAAAAAAGAAGTTATTGCTACTTCAAAAGAGCGTTTAGATCAAAAGTCAACGCATTTGAAGCATAAAAAAGCGGAGTTGAATGACATCATGTCTGAGACCCAAAAAGAAGAAAACTTCTTGATGGAGAAATCGGCTGAGTTTGAAGCACAAATAGAAGAGCGTTTATTAGCAGCCTACAAAAGAATACGTTCTAGTGTGCGCAATGGTTTAGCTGTAGTTTCTATTGAGCGTGGAGCGTCTGCAGGATCGTTCTTTACAATACCGCCGCAAACGCAAGTAGAAATTGCCGCTCGCAAAAAGGTCATTACAGATGAGCATTCAGGAAGAATTTTGGTTGATGCTTCTTTAGCGGAAGAGGAAAGAGAGAAAATGCAAAAATTATTTGCTCACTTATAATATACTAATCCCGATTTATTCGGGATTTTTTTATGAAGAAACTATATTTTTTTATTGCGACCAAAACTATAGGGTTATACTTGAATTGCCTTAGTTATATCAATGCGACTAGTGCAAGGAGGAAGGCCTATGCCCTATTTAGTCAGCCTAGAAAGGGAAGGTTAAAAAAAGAACGATTACCGAGGACCCTTTTTTTTTCGGTGCATGAACTATTCGAATACAAAAGTGAAACCATACAAACTTATGTATGGGAAGGGGATGAAACCATTATAGTATTGGCTCATGGATGGGAAAGCAATTCTTCTCGATGGAAAAAGTTATTAGTTCAATTGAAGCCTTTGGGGCACACCATCATCGCGGTTGATGCACCGGCACATGGACTGAGCAGTGGCAAAGAATTTAATGCTCCTAAATATGCTGAATTTCTGAATGAAGTTTCAAAAAAATACCAACCTAAAATCGTGATAGGCCATTCTATAGGAGGCGCTGCCTTGGCTTTTTATCTTAACAAATATGAAAACCCAACCGTTGAAAAAGTCATATTATTGGGTGCCCCTTCAGAATTTAAGTTGTTGAGTGATAATTTTGTTTCGATGCTTAGTTTGAACAACCGTATTAAACACCGATTGGAGGTTTATTATCAAAAAAAGTTCGGTATTGCCATTGATGCTTTTGCTGGGCACAAATTTGCGGCAAACTTTAGTCAAAAAGCCTTGATAGCACATGATCGCAAAGATAAAATTGTTCTTGTAAGTGAAGGACGAAAGTATGCCGAAACCTGGAAGCAAGCGGTTTATATTGAAACGGAAGGTCTTGGGCATAGCATGCATGACACCGCACTTTACCAAAAAATAATTCAATTTATCCAAGAACGATAGTAGCACTCGACCACTACTATGGCAGTACTGTTCTCCACAGTAGATTGCAGCCTAACTCATAGTGCCTGTAATGTAATTCTATAGTCATAATAAACTGAAAATCAATAGCAATTACTTTTTGCTTGAATTGGTAGCATAAGTTTTTAGTTTTTCTGCAAAAAAAAGTACAATTAGGAAACAAATATTTCCTATTTTTAACAAAATGATTAGCATTTAGTCTTATTAACCCTTCCTAACTATGAAGATTCTAAAAATACAAGCCTTACGTGGACCTAATATTTGGAGTGTCCAACGTAAAAAACTAATCCAAATGCGTTTGGATTTAGAAGAAATGGAGCAATCACCAACGAATACTATTGAAGGATTTCGAGAACGCATCGAAGCGATGTTTCCTACTATGATTGAACACCGTTGTTCTGAAGGGTGTAGGGGTGGATTCTTTTCACGTATCGATCGAGGTACCTGGATGGGTCATGTGATTGAACATATAGCCTTAGAAATACAAACACTTGCCGGAATGGAAACCGGTTTTGGAAGGACTAGAGAAACGAAAACTCCGGGGATTTACAATGTAGTTTTCAGTTATACAGAAGAGAATGTTGGGATGTTTGCCGCCGAGAGTTCGGTTGCCATTGCAGAAGCCTTAATTTCGGGTGCCGCTTACGACGTTGAAGCTGATATTCAAAAAATGAGAGAGATTCGTGAGCGAGTGCGTTTAGGACCTTCTACTGGAAGTATTGTTGAAGAAGCTGTAGCCCGTGACATACCTTGGATACGTTTGGGAACTAATTCCTTAGTACAATTAGGATATGGTGTCAATCAGATGCGTTTTCAGGCAACGATTACATGTAAAACCAGTAACATTGCGGTAGATATTGCTTGTAACAAAGAGGAGACCAAGCGCATGCTTGATTTAGCTTCGATACCGGTTGCAAGCGGCAGTATTTGTGTGGATGAAGAAGATTTAGAACATACTATAAAGAAAATAGGTTATCCAATTGTATTAAAACCTTTGGATGGGAACCATGGCAAAGGAGCTTCTATTAATGTAGTTACGTGGGAAGATGCGGTTGCAGGATTGGCTTATGCCCAAAAATACAGTCGGCGTGTCATTGTAGAGAAGTTTATTACCGGCTTTGACTTTAGAGTTTTGGTTATAGACAATAAGCTTGTTGCTGCGGCAAAGCGTGAGCCTGCCCATGTAAAAGGGGATGGAAGCTTAACCATACAACAATTAATAGAAGAAACGAATAAAGATCCTAGACGAGGATACGGGCATGAAAATGTCCTAACCCAAATTGATGTGGACCGCGACACGACTGATTTATTAGAAAAGTTAAACTATACTTTGGACACTGTTCCTGCTAAAGATGAAGTCGTGTATTTAAAATCGACTGCTAACTTGAGTACAGGAGGCACCTCTGTAGATGTAACAGACATGATGCATCCAGAGAATATATTCCTCTGTGAACGTATTTCAAGGGTAATTGGGTTAGACATCTGTGGCGTTGATATTATGGCTCAGAATTTGACCGAACCATTAAAAGAAAATGGAGGATGTATCCTTGAAGTGAATGCCGCACCAGGATTCAGAATGCACTTAGCCCCTTCGGAAGGATTACCTAGAAACGTGGCCGCTCCCGTTATTGACATGTTGTATCCTCCAGGAAAGCCTAGTAGAATTCCGATTATTGCTATTACGGGAACAAATGGTAAAACCACCACTACTCGATTGATTGCCCATATTGTTAAAAACAATGGGTATCGTGTAGGCTTTACCACTTCGGATGGTATCTATGTGCAGAACCACATGATGGAGAAAGGCGACACTACAGGGCCTATATCTGCTGAATACATACTGAAAGACCCGACGGTTGAATTTGCCGTGTTGGAGACAGCACGTGGCGGTATATTGCGTTCTGGATTAGGATTTAGTCGTTGTGACATAGGTATCATTACCAACATTCAAGAAGATCACTTAGGATTGAGTGATATTCATACCTTGGATGATTTGGCACGTGTCAAGGCAACGGTTGTTCGTAGCATCAAAAAAGACGGTTGGGCGATACTGAATGCAGAAGACGAATATTGTTTAAAAATAGCCAATGAATTAAGCTGTAATATCGCTTATTTCAGTTTGGATGAAAACAACCCAACAGTGCAGCAATTTGCCAAAGAAGGTAAGATTGTAGCGGTGTATGAAAATGGTTTTATCACGATTAAAAAAGGAGAATGGAAAATACGTGTAGAACGTGCGACCCATGTTCCTTTAACGATGGGTGGCAAGGCGCGTTTTATGATTTCAAACGTACTGGCTGCTACATTGGCTAGTTATTTATATGGCTTTAAAACAGAAGATATTAGTTTGTCGCTACAAACCTTTATTCCGAGTGCGGCTCAAACACCGGGACGTATGAATATTTTTGAATTCAAAAAATTCAAAGTTCTGATTGACTTTGCTCATAACCCTGCGGGTTATAAAGGAGTGGAGGAATATTTATCATCCGTAGAAGCTACTAAGAAAATTGGAATTATTGCTGGGGTTGGTGATCGACGTGATGAGGACATTAAGGAATGTGCGATGATTGCTGCCCGTATGTTTGACCACATCATCATTCGTCAAGAGAAATACTTACGTGGTCGAACAGAGGAAGAAATCATTGGTTTGATTATGGAAGGAATTGCTGCCTCGGGTCGAACCGTTACTCATGAAATCATTACTAAAGAAGTGGAAGCCATCAAGCATGCTATAGATACGGCTGCAGACGGAAGTTTTATTACGGCCTTGAGTGATGTTGTCACGAATGCGATTAACATTGTTCAGGAGTATTTGGACAAGGAGAATGAAGAAGGACAATTATAATTAGTAAAGTGAAGCTAAATAGAAGTTTTCCTTCTACATTTTTTTTAAAAAAATAGAAAAGCAAACATGAAAAAAGTCAAAAATGCCATCAAACATCTAGCGAATCAACTTCCTTATGTTAAAACATTATATAAACAATCGGCTAATTGTACTCATCCCAACGGCCATTATTATTCTCCTGTTTTTTCTATAGAAGATGTAAAGAATAGACAAGATAGCATTTGGAAAGACGTCAACAAAGATGGCATTCCGTGTATTGAATTGAGAACAAATGAGCAAAAGCAATTGGTATTGCAGTTAAGTTCTCACTACCATGAAATGCCATTTCAAGCAGAAAAATCAGCTCAATTAAGGTACGATTTCAAAAATGGCTATTTTTCGTACTCCGATGGCATACTCTTGTATTCCATGATACGACAGTTCCAACCCAAAAGAATTATTGAAATAGGTTCGGGACATAGTTCAGCATTAATGTTAGATACCAACGAATTGTTTTTCAAGAATGAAATCGATTTAACCTTTATAGAGCCTTATCCTGCGGAGCGATTGGATTGGTTAATGAATGCTGAGGATAAAAAGAGGTTTACTGTAATTCCTGATTTTGTCCAATCGGTTTCATTGAACGTCTTTGCGCAATTGGGGGCGGGCGATATCTTGTTTATTGACAGTACACATGTCTCTAAAACGGGTAGTGATGTTAACTATATTTTATTTGATGTTTTACCTGTTTTACAACCAGGGGTTATCATACATTTTCACGATGTATTCTATCCTTTTGAATATCCTAAAGAATGGGTTTTCAATGGCTATAATTGGAATGAAGATTACTTACTAAGGGCTTTTTTAATGTGTAATTCTACTTACGACATACTATTATTTCCTGATTATTTATACTTGCACCATAAGGAGGTATTTGATAGTATGCCTTTATGTAAATTAAATACTGGAGGAAGTTTTTGGATTAAAAAAAAATAAGCAGTTGTTCGATGTCAATTGAATTATTTGATTAAACAGTCACTATAAAACTTGAAAAAATGACTAAAGAATTGTGGATAAATTTGCCGGTCAAAGATGTATTGCGTTCTCGAGCCTTTTTTACTGCACTTGGTTTTTCCTTTAATGCAAGACATGGGGAAACAGATACAACAGCACAATGCTTGATGATAGGAACTACAGTCGTAATGTTGTTTCCCGAAGTAACTTTTCAGCAATTTACCAAACATCCCTTAACCGATACCCAAACCTCGGCTCAGTTCTTACTCTCAATTGATGCTGAAAGTCGGGAAGAAGTGCAAGAGATTGCGCTAAAGGTCAAAGATGCTGGAGGGCTAGTATATGGCGAACCAGGAGAACAGCAGGGTTGGCTCTACGGTTGTGGATTTACCGATTTAGACGGGCACCGTTGGAACGTCCTTTATATGGACTTTAGTAAAATGCCTAAAGAATAGATGAAGGTAACTTGAAGGAAAAAAAATAATTTAGGAAGATAAAAGAATAATGGGATTTTACTAGATTGAATTAAGCTATTATTAAATATGACCTCTTTTTTTTGAAAAAAATCAAAAAAAAGTGTTAAATTTGGTTTGCTATTTAATTCATTATTCTATGCTAAAAAGGTTACTTGCACCTTCTTTTATTGATTCAGCGTTAAATCCTTTAGAGAAAAACTTGTATAAAATCATTTTAGGTGTCTGCCTTTTTGTAACGATAACCTATAGCTTAACCCTATTATTTCAGCAGCAATTCATAGTCCGTTATATCTTAATGATCTTAGTAACCTACTTGGTTAGTTACATCGCGGTATTTTTATTAAAAAAAGGTTATTCTAAAATCAGCGCCTATTTTTATATCCTCAGTTTATTGTTTTTCATCTTAGTATTTGCCTTGACGGGTGGCGGTATTAAAGGGCATGGAATACAATTTTTGCCTATTTTGGCACTATTTGCAGGATTAACGATAGGACGCAAGGAAATATGGATATTTGGTGTTTTTGTATCCTTTTGCAGTTTTTCCCTAATCATAGCGAGTCACTATGACCTTCTCATTGTAAAAGAGCCCATTAAAAATAGTGATTTTGTTAATTGGGTCTATTCAACCACTTGTATTTTTTTATTGTGTTTTGTTGAATACATGTCGGTTGGCAGCCTAAACAAAGCATTAGCCGAGGCTAAAGAAGAACTTATTTTGCGAAAAAAATCAGAAGAAAAGTACCGTCAAATTTTTGAATCTTTTCAGGACGTCTATTATCAAACCGATATGGAAGGTAAGATACTTTTAATTACCCCCTCGATAAAAGATCATACAGGATATGATGTAACTGAAGTAATTGGGAAAAATGTTAATGAATTTTATTTTGACCCTAAGAAACGAGAGGCATTTTTACCTGAAATACAAGTAAATGGGAAGGTACAAAACTATGAAATTGACTTCAAAACCAAAGACGGCAATGTCATTAAGGCTATTATTTCTAGTAAAATACTCTATGATGAAAGTGGAAAACCTAAAATAATTGAAGGTACCATACACGATGTCACCCAACGCAAAAATGCAGAAGAAATGTTAAAACTTAAAAATGAAAAATTAACAGAAGTGGCATTTCTTCAATCGCATATCGTAAGGAGACCTGTTGCCAATGTCCTAGGAATATTGCATTTAATGAATAAAGACAATCCCGCAGATCCATTGAATTTAGCGCTCATTCCGAAACTAGAACAAGTTTCCAAAGATTTGGACGAGGTAATTAAACAAATTGTAGAAAAAACTAATGAGATTGAAGGAATGAATTGATAGGTAAGTTGCCTTACTTCTTGATAAAATATTTAATTCATTAATAAGTAAATTATAGTTATAAAAAACGTTAAATTAGTACCATAGTAAGAGGTGTGAATAGCATAATCTAAAAACGAACATATTATTAAACGTTACTATTTATTTGATTAACTATAAGCTATGGGTAGTAAAAATATTAGTCGATTTTCTTCTTTTAAAATAGTATTCTTTTATGCTGTTTTTAGTGCTTTATATATCTATACTTCAGATTACTTCTTAGCCGCAGTAGTACCTGACATCGGACTACTTACAAAATTACAAACTTTAAAAGGGTTAGTTTTCATACTATTCACTTCTCTTTTTCTCTATGTACTAGTCAAAAAAAATATTGATAAAGCAATCGCCCACTATCAACATATAATTGATTTACAACAGCAATCGGATGAGCAAGTACAAAAGTCTCAAGAAGCGTACTTGAGCTTATTTAATCAAAGTCCGCTACCGATGTTTCTATTTGACAATGAGACTTTGCAGTTTTTACTAGTAAACGACGCTACATGCACTAATTATGGTTATACCAAGGAGGAATATGCAACCATGACTTTGAAAGATATTCGGCCAAAAGAAGATATCCCTGTGCTGGAAAAAAATATTGCTTTGTCTAGTAAAAGTGGTATAATGTCGTATAATGACATTATAAGACATCGTAAAAAAAATGGTGAAATCATACAAGTAAAAATCAAAACAACTTTTGTTACTTTTGAAGGAAAACAGGTTCGATTGGCATTGCCTTTTGATATCACTGAAGAAATGGATATTCAATCCAAATTGATAGCATCTAATGCTCGATTTCAGGTAGCAAGTGAAATCGCTGGTTTAGGGTATTGGACCCATGATTTAATCAACCATCACATACAATGGTCTGAAGAACTTTATAAAATATATGAAGTAGATCCTTTACGCTTTCCGTTAACTATAGAATCGATCAAATCCTGTTTTCATCCCGAGGACCGTAACTACTTTAATCCAAAAGTATTAAACGATTTTGAGGATATTCCCATCAAAGAAAATGAAAATCGCATAATTACACCTGAAGGCAAAGTTAAATGGATTTTTGAACGGATATTTGTATCAAAAAACGAAGAAGGTAAAGTTACCAAACTAGAGGGTGTAACCTTAGATATTACAAAGCGAAAATTACACGAACAAGCACTACAAGAAAGTGAAGAGCGATTTAAAATATTAGCTAAAGCAACTGCGGAAGCCATTATAGATTGGGACATTAAAAATGATAAGGTAGTATGGGGTGATGGATTTCAAACCCTTTTTGGTTATGATCTAGAAGTTTATGATAATTATTTATGGTCAAAAAATATACATCCAGAAGACCGAGGGCAAGTTTTACATGATTTAAACACAACTATAGAAGACCCTACTAAACAATATTTTATTGCTCAATTCCGCTTTTTAAAAGCCAACAGAGACATTGCTTTTGTACAACATAAGGGCGTTTTTATAAGAGATTCAAATGGTGTTGCTGTTAGAGCATATGCCGCTATGATTGATTTAACCGAATCATTGGAACGGATGAACCAAATAGAATTACAAGACAAAGCCTTAAAAGACATTTCCTGGACACAATCGCATGTGGTGCGGGCTCCGTTGGCCAATTTACTTGGCTTTATTTATTTACTTGAAGAGAATATTGAAACTGGTTTAAGTGATAAGGAAATTATAGATCATATTGGAGCATCGGCTAAGCGATTGGATGAGATTATCAGGGATATAGTGAGCAAGACCAATTAGACTATTTACTACCTACAATTTAGCTAGTGATTAAACATTAAAAAACCCTCTTCTGAGTTCAGAAAAGGGTTCTAGTAAACGTTTTATTCAGATTACTATTGGTTTAATTATAGATCTCAAAATTACCCTCTTTCACTTCAAGCTTAAATTTTAATACGCAATAATCTCTGGTTGCTTTATCTGTTGGCATATCCCAATTCCAATTTACATTCATAACATAAGTACCATCTGCAACTTTTGAAGGTAATGTACATCCGTTATTAGTAATAGGCAACTGTTTTTTATCTTTTAGTACATCAAAAACAAACATTAAGTCTTTTATAGCCACATTTACTTGATTTCCATCAGCTGACATTCCGTCATTCAAAACTGCTGCTTCACTTTTTACCACCTTTTGGGCACCCTCTGAAAGGTCTTTTTTACCCACTTCAGTAATAGAATTATCTAAACAACTTACTCTGAATTCTTTTTTGAAATAAGTATCTCCTTTCTTCGCCAATTCTGAATTTGGGTTACGATTGAATTCGAAAATAACGCTACATCCGCCTGCTGTTTTAGTTACTTTACAGGTATTACTTCCTAAGGAAGTATTTTCTATAGTAGCTACATTGGCAGTAGTTGTGCTTGCTGTTGTATTCTTCACAACTTTGGCAGAACTTTTCTTAACCGCAGTTGTCGTTTTCTTCACCGCAGTTGTTGCTGCTTTTTTCTTAGGACTTACCTGCGCTGTTACTGAATTGGAACAGAAGAAAAAAGAAATAAAAGTGAGTACAAAAATAAATTGTCTTTTCATAAATTTTAAATTTTAATGATATTAATCTGCTATTTTATTAGGCATAACGCCCGTTAAACACTTGCCAAAGTAAGGCAAATTCAAATAAAAACCAATTTTAAATGAAATTATAGTCTATTATATACCGGCGATACTTTTTATCTCATCAATTATTCTAATGGCCAAGGCATCAGCTTCTTCTTGTGTAGGAGCTTCTGTATAGATTCGGATAATTGGTTCTGTATTGGATTTACGAAGGTGTACCCATTCTGTTGCAAAATCAATTTTAACACCATCTACAGTAGAACAGTTTTCGTTTTTATACTTCTCAGTCATGGCTTCTAAAATGGCATCTACATCAATTTGTGGTGTCAATTCAATTTTGTTCTTGCTCATATAGTATTGAGGATAAGTAGCTCTTAACTCGGCCACTGTCATGTCAAGGCTAGCCAAATGTGTTAAAAACAACGCTACTCCTACTAGACTATCCCGACCATAATGTAACTCTGGATATATAATTCCGCCATTACCTTCCCCGCCAATAACTGCATTGCTTGCTTTCATTAGTTCGACTACATTTACTTCACCCACAGCACTCGCTTGATAGGTTCCATTATACTTAGCTGTGATATCACGAAGGGCTCTAGAAGAGGACATATTGGAAACTGTGTTACCAGGGGTTTTACTTAAGACGTAATCAGCGCAAGCCACAAGGGTGTATTCTTCTCCAAACATTTCTCCGTCATTTGAAATGAAAGCCAAACGGTCTACATCGGGGTCAACGACTATCCCAAAGTCGGCTTTTTCTTCCACTACTAATTTACAAATATCTCCAAGGTGTTCTTTTAGAGGTTCTGGATTATGAGGGAAATGACCGTTAGGTTCGCAATAAAGTTTCACACACTCCACTCCCATTTGTTCTAATAATTTTGGAATAATGATCCCTCCAGAAGAGTTTACACCGTCTACTACTACTTTGAACTTACGCTTGGCTACCGCTTCGGCATCGACTAAAGGCAATTCTAATACCTCATCGATATGGATATCCATATAGGCGTCATTGGCTGTTATCTCACCCAGATAATCCACTTCTGAGAAATTGAAAGCTTCGGCCTCGGCAATTTCTAATATTTTAGCACCATCGGCTCCACTTAAGAATTCACCTTTTGCATTTAACAATTTTAGCGCATTCCATTGTTTTGGATTATGAGAGGCTGTTAAGATGATTCCGCCATCAGCTTCTTCAAGAGGAACGGCTACTTCCACCGTAGGCGTAGTTGAAAGTCCTAAATCAATAACGTCTATTCCTAATCCGATTAAGGTATTGACCACTAAATTGTGGATCATTGGTCCGGATATTCGAGCATCTCTACCAATTACTACTTTTAATTTATCTTTTTGAATGTTATTTTTCAGAAAGGTTCCATAAGCCGATGCAAATTTAACGGCATCTACAGGAGTTAGATTATCGCCTACTTTGCCTCCGATTGTACCTCTTATTCCTGAAATTGATTTTATGAGTGTCATGTTATAGAGTATTTTTTTTTATTAGTGTAGCAAATATAAGAAGGAAAAAAACTTCCAAAGGAAGAATTCAAAATATCTATTAAAATATCAATGATTATTTAAAGCAACTGCCCCTATATTCTATGAAATGCATTGCTTATAATAAAACTAGAAAAAGCATATATTCCTACATAAACAAAGAAATTAATGCATTTAGACGTGTTTTTATGCTTTTTATCGATATTTTATTTGGTAGTAACAGATTAATAGTTTAGTTTTGATGAGGATTTAAACTTACAAATAACAAACCCATTGGCTGGTTTGTTTTTATAACTTGAATCCGATGCCCTAAAATTTAAAGAATTGCAACCTACTAAATCGAAGAAAAGTGAACACTCTATTACAGTATTTCAATACAGAAACGGGAATTAAAGTACCTTTCTTACTGGACATTAAGTTGTATTTAATTAATACAACTAACTACACCTTACCTACTATTATTAATTCTAGAGATCTTTTTTTATTTTTAAAATATTTCTTTATTCCGGTGTTGATTGTATTTTTAGTATCTATCGTAATGGTTATTGTCTTTAGGAGATACCGATTGGATCGAATCGATTTTAAGACTGTTCAAATGGAAGATATTGTAAATAACTTTTTGACTGAACTTATCTTTTCAGATTATACAGAAGAAGAATTAAAAGTAAGAATTGATGAATTTAAGAAAGGAACTTTAAAAAAGAATAAGAAATTATTCCAATTTGTTTTAATGAAACTACTCCATATTAAACAAAATGTACAACAAATGAATCAGGAAAAATTCATCTTGATCTATGAATATTTTGGTTTTAACAAATTCACTAAAAAATTATTAAAGGACCGCAGTTGGGAGCGTAAATCAGAAGGCATTATGCATTACCAAATTTTGGATTACAAAGCTAAAAAAGGATTAATTGCGCCATTCTTATCCAATAATCATAAAGCACTGCGCTCGAATGCCTTGATTGCTATGATTTCATTATCGGATGATAATTTTGATGTATTAGACCATTACGAACCCACTATCACAAGAGCTGAGGAGTTGAAAATTTTAGATTTAATTTATCAAAAAGAAGTAAGCATGCCTACCAATATTAACTCTTGGCTGAAAAGCAAGAATGAATCTATTGTGATCATTGCTATCAAACTTGCTGTTCGTTATAAATTCAAATTCAACAGAGAACAACTTAATCACTTATTAGAAAACAGCAATCCTTTAGTTAGAAAAGAAATTATAATAGCTATTCGAGAACTAAACCTTGAGTTTGCTAATCCCGTATTGATGGCTCATTATAAAATTGAGAAAAGCTTACGAAATAAAATTTCCATTATTAAAACATTTCAAAAAATTGGAAACCCATCCACTAAAGATTATGCTTTGCGATTATTAACTAAAGAAAAAGACCTGGATTTAAAATTTGAAATTGTGAATTGCATTTATCAAATTGACAACAACTTTTTTTCGCATTATAAGTCAAAAGATCGCACTGAAGCTGAATTGATTTCTAAAATGTTGTTACATCACAAGAGCCCTTATATCAATTAAAAAGAGCTGAGAACTTAATTATTAAAAAACTGTCAAATTGAACACACTAGGACACATAATAAAATCAATGGAAGTATTTTTTGGCTGCTATTCGCTTTTGTACATATTTATGTATTGCGCTTTAGGCATACTCTCTTTTATTGAAATCAAAAAATACTATTCCACTTCAAATTTTTTACATAAGGATGTCATTATAAAATCAAATAATGCCATTGGCGTAAGTATTATTGCCCCTGCCTATAACGAAGGATTAACCATAGTTTCTAACGCTAAATCTTTATTATCTCAAGAATACCCTAAGTATGAAGTTATTATTATTAATGACGGAAGTACTGATGATACTTTGGAAAAATTGATCAAGGAATTTAGTTTAGTTAAGGTAGATTTTTTCTATCAAGAAAAAGTAAAATCGCAACAAGTGAGAGGTCATTATCGCTCTACTAATCCAATTTACAACAAATTGTTGATTGTGGATAAAGAAAACGGAAAGAGCAAAGCAGATGCCTCCAATGCAGGGATTAATTCGGCTAAATACTCCTTGTTTGTTTGTACGGATGTAGACTGTATTCTTAGAAAAGATACGATAGCTATGCTCGTAAAACCATTTATTGAGAGCACCCAAAAAGTTATAGCAACTGGAGCTGCCATTAGGATTTCTAATTCTTGTGAATTCAAAGAAGGCATGTTATATCGTTCTCATTATCCTAAAAACTTTTTTGCCCGTTTTCAAGAATTAGAATACATTAGATCCTTTCTGTATGGAAGAATGGCTTGGAGTAGGCTAAACGGCCTATTATTAGTATCAGGGGGACTAGGGATGTTTGACAAAATGACCGTTATAGAAGTAGGTGGATATAAGAAAGATTCACTTGGAGAAGACATGGAACTTATTACCCGAATGCGTCAATACATGCATTTAAAAAAAGAAAAATTTGCCATAAAATACATCCCTGAATCTTTATGTTGGACCGAAGGACCTTCAGATTCAGATGTTTTCATTCGACAAAGAGTACGCTGGGCAAGAGGCTTAATTCAAAACCTAGTTATTCATAGAAAAATGATATTTAATCCAAACTATGGGATGACCGGAATTGTGGTTTTGCCTTATTATATTTTATGTGAATTTTTAGTACCTATATTAGAAGTAGTTGGGTTGGTTTTCATCTTGTTGGATATATTTTATTTTGGTTTAAATTACTATTTCTTATTCATCATTAGTGTATCGGTTTATTTATTTTACACTTTAGTTACACTATTGTCTGTTTATATCGATCAATCCATAAAACAATATACCAGCATTAAAGATATCATGACTTTAATTGTCATGGTATTCTTAGAGCCGTTTATGTACCATCCAATAAACATTTACGCTTCATTAAAAGGATATTACCATTTTATAGTGAATAAAGAGAAAAAATGGGGTGTAATGACCCGCCAAGGATTTAACCAATCAACGCAATAATATGAAACTAAAAACAATTATATTGATCGGTAGTTTGTTGGTACAATTTGGTCTGTTTGCTCAGAAAAAAATGGACACGGATAGTTTATTAACGGTTACGAATCACTACCTCAATGTAGATAAAAACTATAGTGAAGTGAAACGATTGGGTCATATGGGTCACAAACTTGCTCCATCCTACTATGATTTTCATATCGCATTGGGAAGAGCTTGTAGATTTACCAATGAACTCGATAGTGCTCGATATTATTTTAACCAGGTGATTGTTAACACTACCAAATATAAAGAAGCCTATATTTATTTAGCTCAAATTGAAATTGAAACTAAAAATGCCTCCAAATCAAAAATAGTTTTAGACCAAGCACTTAAAATATATCCTGATGAAAAGGAATTTTATTGGCTTAAACTGAGTGCAATAGAATTGGAAAATGATGACCCTCAAACGATGGTGTATTTAAAACAATTTGAGGCTAAATTTCCCAATGATGCTAGTATTAAAAGTCGTATACTGGATTTGAAATTAAATTCAAATTCAGATCGAATTGGAATTGGAACAACCCTCACCACTTTTGACCGTTCTGGTGTTGGACCTTGGTATTTAAGTACCATACAATACATAAGACAACGAAAAAAAGTTACGTTGATTGGTCGTTTAAATTATTCTGATCGGCAATCCTATGGTAACAGTATAGGAAACGGAACTTTGACAGAAGTTGAAAGTTATGTTAAATGGAATAAAAAGCACTATTCCTTTGGAAATTTTGGAATAGGCAGCACTCCGTTATTTCCAAAACTACGCCTTAACTATTCCTCGTTTTTTAGTTTTGCGTCTAAATGGGAATTGGAATTAGGTATGCGATATAATAAAAATAGTAGTACTGAAAATTATTCGTCGGCTATAGGATTAGGGACTTATATAGGTTCAGGATGGTTGAATTTGAAATCCTATTTGAATTTGGATTCTCAAAAAAAATACCCAAGTTTTACCTTAAGCTACCGTTACTATTTAAATTCAAGGTATGATTATTATACTGCCTCTATGGGGTATGGTACCTCACCAGACGAGCGAGAAACATTATCGCAATATGAACAACGCATTGCATTGAATTCCTATAGAGTAGGTCTAGGATACTCTAAAGTACTTTATAAAAAATATATTTTAAGCCTACTAGGAAATTATAATCGTCAAGAATATTTTCCTAAAAAATACCAAAATGAACTAAGTGCCACCCTACAAATACACTATTTATTTTAGAATCTTTAACCCCAAATACCTACTGCCATGAAAAAAATATTAATCATTGAAGATGATAAAATTATCAAAGACATAATAGAATTTATCCTCAAAAAAGAAGGCTATGAAGTTGAAGTTGCCTTTGATGGATTAGTTGGACTATCTAAGATTACGTCCTTCCAACCCGATCTAGTCATAACGGATGTATTATTGCCCTATAAATCAGGATTAGAAATCATTTCATTTTCTAAAAGCAATAATCCTTTGACACCAATTATCGTTATTTCTGCCTTAGGAAAAGAAGACATTACCGTAGTGGAGGCATTTAAATTAGGCGCCTCTGATATTTTGGCAAAACCTTTCAATCCCATTGAATTAAAATCGAAGCTTAAAACGTTTTTTGCGGCATAATAAATAAGAAATTATACTGCCCTGCTTCCGTTTCTGACCCAAAAAGAAAAAATTATGAGAAGAAAATTTATAAAATTTACGATACCGAACACCATTCTATTTTTATTTACTGGATTAAGTTTGGTATTTCCATTAGGACTATTGACCCTAACTATTGGTCCTGTTAGAATGATTTCAGATTTTGCAAAGAAGAATCATTGGACTCAAGAATATGAAAGTTCGATTGAAAAACTAGTGCTTTTTTTCTTTTTTGTTTTTATTGTTTTACTGTCCTATTATGTAACGCACAAATTGGTTAAAAGTAAAAATCAAAATTTAAAATTAATAACCTTAGGTATTTTTGGCGTTGTGTTATTACTATCGGTTTATATCTTTAGTTTTAAGCCAGAGTTATTAATCAATTCGGATGCTATTAGTTTGGTGGACCACAGTTCAGATGCTGAATTTCATTTTGGCCCCTATCCTGATGAAGAAAAAATGGAACAATTGAAAGATGAAAATTATACGGCTGTAATTTCGTTACTGCATAGTATGGTCATTCCGGCAGAACCCATCTTAATGGAAAAAGAAAAAGAAAATGCAGAAAAAGCAGGGATTAAATTGATCTCAATTCCGATGCTACCTTGGATTACAAAAAATGATTACTCTGTTGCTAGAATTAAAGAAATTGCACATAAATACAAAGGAAAATACTATGTGCATTGCTATTTAGGAAAAGATAGAGCTAATGTATTTAGAAATATCATTGAAAAAGAAAACAAGGATATACTTTCCACTTCTGAATTGGGTGTACATGATATAAAAAATTTAAAAGCATTTGAACGAGGGAAAATATTCAAACTACAGAAAGATGTTTATTATACGCCCTACCCCACCGACGAAGAATTTTTTGGTTATGTTTTAAATGGTCGAATTGCAACCGTTGTTAATATCATGAATCCTAAAGTTGGCGAAGAGAAAACGAGAATTGATATGGAAATTAAAATTATGAAAGAATACAATCAAGCCTTTTATAACTTACCTATGGGTGAGACAGACAGCGACGATAAAATAAGAGCATTGACCCTTTCCATCCAAAAACTTAAAAAGCCAATAGTAGTCCATGCCTATAACTCAGAAAATGAAAATTCGATAAAGTTCATGACTATCTATCAAAGTCTACTAAAAAAATAAACCATTTTACCGTAGTAGTAAAGTAACCAATTCGGTCTTTTTTTTCTCAAGATAGTATAGTTTCTTTATCTTTGAAAATAAGAGCTACACTAGATGAACTTTTTAGCGCATATTTTTTTATCAGGCAATAACGATGCAGTCAAAATTGGTAATTTTATGGCCGACAGTATTCGTGGGCGCCAATTTGAAAACTATCCGCCTGAAATCAAAAAAGGAATATTGTTACATAGAGCCATAGACAGTTTTACGGATGCACATCCAGTTTACCGCAAAAGCAAGCATCGTCTTCACGAAAAATATGGACATTATTCAGGAGTAATCATGGATATTTTTTACGACCATTTTTTGGCCAAAAATTGGAATACCTATTGCGACATACCACTTGAACTTTATGCCGAAGCTTTTTACACACTTCTAACAAACCAAATTGCTTCCTTAACAAATCCAGCTAAAGGCATGCTTCCTTATATGATTGGAAGGAATTGGCTAGTAAGTTATGCTTCGATTGAAGGTTTGGAAATGATTATGTTTCAAATGGATCATCGTACCAAAAATCGGGTAGCCATGCATGAATCTATAGTAGAATTGCAGCAATATTATGAATTATTTGAAGCTGAATTCACTTTGTTTTTTGAGGCATTACGTTTGCATTGTAGTGAAAAATTAGCCGAATTATAAAGTATTTTTATGAAATACTCTATTTAAGAAGTATTTTAGCCTTTCAAATGTTTGAGAATTCATGCAGACTAGTAAAGCTTCATTTTTTAAAATCTTTATCCGAAGTATTTTCAGAAGAGCGGAGCACTTAATTTTCTTGTTGAAAGACAAATTGAGTGAACGTAATTTCATTTATGTAGCTAGTGTATTAGTAGCGATTACATGTTCCTTTGCCGTAATTGTTTTAAAAAGTTTTGCTCATAACATATTCCTTTGGGCAAATGATATAAGCCATTTTTTAAAGTTGCCATACATCAACAGTTTGCTGCCTATTATTGGAATTCTTTTAACGGTTTTTGTTATTCGAAATTTTTTGGATAATCACCTTGAAAAAGGAAGCTCTAAAGTATTGTATGCCGTTGCAAAAAAGGGAGGTATACTTCCCAAAAAGCAAATGTATGCTCAAATAGTAACCAGTTCGCTTACGGTAGGTTTAGGAGGCTCCGCTGGATTGGAAAGTCCGATTGTCATCACAGGTGCGGCATTTGGTTCTAACTTTGCACAGAAATACCATTTGTCGCAAAAAGATCGAATTTTGCTTTTGGCCTGTGGGGTTGCTGCAGGTATTGGAGCCGCGTTTAATGCGCCAATTGCTGGAGTATTATTTGCCATTGAAGTGGTATTAACCGATATTTCCATAGCAGCTTTTATTCCTATAATACTATCGGCTGCTACAGGAGCTTTGATTTCGACGGTGGTCTTGAGCCATGATGTTATTTTAAATTTTGAGCAAACCTTGAAGTTTGATTATCATAATACCCCTTTTTATATTTTACTAGGTATCTTGGCTGGACTTGCCTCAATTTATCATGCCCGTAATTTTCAAAAAATAGAACATTTCTTTAGTACTTTTAAGAATAAAGGTTACCGTAGAGCCTTATTTGGCGCTATTTTATTGGCCATCTTGATTTTCTTTTTCCCAACCCTTTTTGGAGAAGGATATGAAAGTATTAAAACATTGGCCTCCAAAAATCCGAGTATTTTATTAGACAATACGATGTTGGAGCCGTTTAAAAAAAGTGGTTGGGTTTTATTATTATTTGTAGGAGTTACTATGCTTTTAAAAGCAGTAGCAACGGGATTAACCCTAGGTAGTGGTGGTAATGGAGGAAACTTTGCTCCTTCCCTATTTGTGGGATCGTACCTTGGTTTTTTTGTGGCTAAAACGGTCAACTTATTAAACTTTACCCACCATTTGCCGATCGCTAATTTTACGATTGTAGGGATGGCCGGAATATTGAGTGGCTTGTTCCATGCTCCCTTAACCGCCATCTTCCTTATTGGTGAGATTACTGGAGGGTATGATTTGATGGTTCCACTAATGATTGTTTCCTCTGTGAGTTTTGCTGTTTCCAAGCAGTTTGAAAAACATTCCATGGATGTAAAAGGATTGGCTGATAAAGGGGATGTATTTACGAGCGACAAAGACAAAAACATCTTGCAGAGCATTGATTTTTATAATTTGGTGCAACAGAATTACAAAACACTAACCCTCGAGAATACTGTTGAGAATGTGGTTGATATCTTCTCCACTACGGAACAGAAAATCATCCCGGTTGTAGATGAGCATAAAGCATTAGTGGGTTTAATCGATTTTGAAGACGTAAAAGCAATAATCTTCAATCCTTACCGCGTAAAATTTATGACCCTCAACGAAATCATTAGTCAACCCAAAGAATTAATACTATTTGAAGACAAGCCGGAAAAAATAATGAGATTGTTTGAATCGTCCAAAGTCCCTATTTTGCCAGTTATTCATAAAGGCAAGTACTTTGGTTTCCTATCTAAAATTGACGTGCTTGAAAGTTACCGACAACGTTTGAGAGAGATGATTATTGAGTAATCATTTTTAACAATAACTTCGTAACTGTCTATTCGAAATTTCTATCCAAAACACTACCTTTGCGTTTTGCCTAAAATGCTATGCTAGATACAGAAAATACTATTGAAGTTCTTGGTGCTCGTGTGCACAATCTAAAGAATATAGACATCTCCATTCCTCGTGAAAAACTGGTAGTGATTACTGGTCTTTCGGGTTCGGGGAAATCGTCATTGGCTTTTGATACTATATATGCCGAAGGGCAGCGTCGCTATATCGAAACCTTTTCAGCCTATGCTCGTCAATTCCTTGGTGGATTGGAGCGTCCCGATGTGGATAAGATTGACGGGCTCTCTCCTGTCATCGCTATCGAACAAAAAACGACTAGTAAAAGTCCGCGTTCCACTGTTGGTACCATCACTGAAATCTATGACTTCCTTCGATTACTTTATGCCCGTGGCGGAGAAGCCTATAGTTATGTAACTGGCGAAAAGATGGTATCCTATTCTGACGACCAAATCAAAGAATTAATTGTAACCAATTTTAAAGGTCAGCGCATCAATATTTTAGCACCTGTAATACGTGCTCGAAAAGGGCATTATGCCGAATTATTCCAACAAATCACTAAACAAGGGTTCTTAAAAGTGCGGGTTAACGGAGAAGTGCAGGATTTACTTCCTGGCATGAAACTAGACCGTTATAAAACACACGATATTGAAATTGTCATTGACCGTATGGTTATTGAAAACAGTGAAGAAAATGAAAAGCGCTTAACCGAAAGCATTAAAACGGCGATGTATCACGGGGAAAATGTATTGATGATATTGGACCAAGACACTAAGGAAGTGCGTTATTTCAGTCGGAATTTGATGTGCCCAAGTTCGGGGATCTCCTATCAAAATCCGGAACCCAACTTATTTTCCTTTAACTCTCCAAAAGGAGCTTGTGAACACTGTAAAGGATTGGGCACTGTCCATGAAATCAATTTAAAGAAAATCATTCCAAACCCAAAACTCTCTATTAAAAGTGGCGGTTTTGCGCCGTTGGGAGAATATAAGAATACGTGGATCTTCAAGCAATTGGAAATTATAGGCGAAAAATTTGGTTTTAAAATCACGGATGCCATAGAGTCCTTATCAGAAGAGGCAATTCAAATCATTTTGCATGGTGGCAAAGATAAATTCTCAGTAGAATCCAAAACGTTGGGTATTACTAAGGAATACAAAATAGAATTTGAAGGCATCTCGCACTTCATCAAGAACCAGTATGACGAAAGTAATTCGACTTCGATAAAACGGTGGGCAAAAGAGTTTATGGACGAAGTGGAATGTCCTGAATGTCATGGTTCCCGTTTGAAAAAAGAAGCACTGTATTTCCGTATTCATGAGAAGAATATCTTTGATTTATCGACTATGGATATTTCGGATTTAAGTACTTGGTTTGACGCATTAGACCAGCATCTAACCGACAAACAAATCATCATAGCCTCTGAAATTGTAAAAGAAATCAAAGACCGTCTGCGCTTTTTGGTCAATGTAGGGTTAAGTTATTTATCTATTAATAGGAGTTCGAAATCCCTTTCGGGGGGTGAGGCACAACGGATACGATTGGCTACTCAAATTGGCTCGCAGTTGGTTGGCGTACTCTATATTTTGGATGAACCCAGTATTGGTTTACACCAAAGAGACAATGAAAAACTGATTCATTCCTTAGAACAATTACGCGATATAGGCAATTCTGTTTTGGTAGTTGAACACGACAAAGACATGATTGAACGTGCAGACTATGTCATTGACATTGGTCCGAAGGCGGGAAAATTTGGAGGTGAAATTATTAGCAAAGGCACTCCAGCCGAATTACATAAAGAACATACGATGACGGCTATGTATTTAAATGGAGAAATGAAAATTGAAGTGCCTAAACAACGAAGAGAAGGGAATGGCCACTTTTTGAAATTGATGGGAGCCACTGGCAATAATTTAAAAAATGTATCGATTGAACTACCATTAGGCAAATTAATCTGTGTTACGGGAGTATCTGGAAGTGGAAAATCAACTTTAATTAATGAAACTTTGTATCCCATATTGAATGAATACTATTTTAACGGTGTCAAAAAACCTCAACCTTATAAGAAGGTAGAGGGCTTAGAGCATATTGATAAAGTAATTGATATAGATCAAAGTCCGATAGGAAGAACACCCCGCAGCAATCCTGCTACTTATACTGATGTTTTTTCGGAAATTAGAAGTTTATATACCCAAACTCCAGAAGCGATGATTCGCGGGTATAAGGCAGGACGTTTTAGTTTTAATGTATCGGGTGGACGTTGTGAAACTTGTGAAGGCTCTGGTGTGCGCACCATTGAAATGAGTTTCTTACCTGATGTTTATGTGGAATGTGAATCGTGCCAAGGCAAGCGGTTTAATCGTGAAACCTTAGAGATTCGATTCAAAGGAAAATCAATTTCGGATGTATTGAATATGACGGTGGATGAGGCGGTTCCTTTCTTTGAAAACATCCCAAAAATTTTTCGTAAAGTTAAAACGATACAAGATGTTGGGTTGGGCTATATCACCTTGGGGCAACAAAGCACTACCCTATCGGGCGGCGAAGCGCAGCGAATTAAGTTGGCTACTGAATTATCCAAAAAGGACACCGGAAATACCTTTTACATTATGGATGAGCCAACGACTGGATTACATTTTGAAGACATACGCGTATTGATGGATGTGATAAACAAACTTGTTGATAAAGGCAATACCATTTTAATCATAGAACACAATATGGATGTAATAAAACTAGCCGATTACGTCATTGATATTGGTCCTGAGGGAGGCAAAGGAGGTGGTACAGTAGTAGCCGAAGGAACTCCCGAGGAATTGGTTAAAAATAAAAAAAGCTACACGGCCCAGTTTTTGAAAAAAGAATTACTTTAGCACGTTTGCTTAAATGATAAAAAAACAAATAAATTAGAATACAAATGGTGAAAGACGAATTTCAAAATGAAGATGATAAAATCCAGGAAAAGTTAAAACAAAAAACCTGGAATGAGATACGTACAAATGACTCATGGGCGATTTTCAAAATCATGTCGGAGTTTGTTAATGGATACGAAAGCATGGCGCGTATTGGGCCTTGTGTGTCTATCTTTGGTTCGGCAAGAACAAAACCCGATACAAAATATTATTTATTGGCTGAAAAGATTGCTTATAAAATAAGTAAAGCGGGATATGGTGTCATCACGGGAGGTGGTCCCGGAATTATGGAAGCTGGAAATAAAGGAGCTCATAACGGAGGAGGCACCTCAGTAGGGTTGAACATTGAGTTGCCGTTTGAGCAGCACTATAATCCTTATATCGATAAAGACAAAAACTTAAATTTTGACTATTTCTTTGTGCGCAAAGTAATGTTTGTCAAGTATTCTCAAGGATTTGTGGTAATGCCTGGAGGTTTTGGTACTTTGGATGAATTGTTTGAAGCAGTAACGTTAATTCAAACTAAAAAGATTGGTAAGTTCCCTATCATATTGGTGGGCAGAGATTTCTGGTCGGGATTAATCGATTGGATTAAAACGGTTATGATAGAACGAGAGCACAATGCCAATGTCGAAGATATGAACTTAATTAAAATTGTAGACACTGAAGATGAAGTGGTTGAAGCTTTAGATAACTTCTATAAAAAATACAATCTAAGTCCGAACTTCTAATATTTCTATACTAAAAGCCTGAACTTAGGTTCTGGCTTTTTTACTTATTATTTTACCGATTTAATGTTTTTCAACTCTTTCCATTTTGCAGTTTTTCTTCCTATAGTTTTTATACTGTATTGGTTTGTTGGGCATAAATCAAAAATCAACCAAAATTACATTTTAATATTAGCTAGCTATTATTTCTACTCTTGTTGGGATTGGCGTTTTTTATTTTTATTGGTATTCTCTACCCTATTAGATTATAGTTGTGCACTGAAAATTGAGCAAAGCAATACTCCATCGATGCGCAAGTTATGGCTATGGCTTTGTGTTACTGTTAACGTGGGCTTCTTGGGTGTATTCAAATATTATAATTTCTTTGCCCAATCCTTTGCCGCACTAATGAGTACTTTTGGATTGCATTCTAGTCCACTACTCCTTAATGTTATCCTACCGGTTGGGATTTCGTTTTATACCTTTCACGGTTTATCCTATATTATTGATATTTATCATGGTCGTATTAAATCGGAAAAAAACTTTGTTGATTATTCCCTTTTTGTTTGTTATTTTCCGTTGCTGGTTGCCGGACCCATTGAACGTGCTACGCACCTATTACCTCAAGTAAAGAGGAGACGTAAATTCAATTTTAACAAAGCTAAAGAAGGCATTTATCAAATCATTTGGGGATTAGTAAAAAAAGTAGTGGTAGCCGATTCTTGTGCCAATTATGCCAATGCTATTTTTGATCACTATACTTCCATGAATTCGCTATCCTTACTGTTGGGAGCGGTTTATTTTGCTTTTCAAATCTATGGTGATTTCTCTGGCTATTCTGATATTGCCTTGGGCACATCGAAGCTTTTTGGGATAGACTTATTGAGAAACTTCAATTATCCTTATTTCTCTAGAGATATAGCAGAATTTTGGCGCAAATGGCATATTTCTTTAACTACCTGGTTTAGAGATTATCTCTATATCCCCTTAGGAGGTAGTAAAGGCTCTAAATGGATGAAAGTTCGCAACACATTCATCATCTTTATCGTTAGTGGTTTTTGGCATGGAGCTAGTTGGACTTTTATTGCTTGGGGACTTATTAATGCTTTATATTTTATTCCTTTATTGCTCTTGAATCGCAATAGAAAAAATGTAGACAACTTTAGTTTGGGCATCAATTTGAATTCTCTTAGGAGGATATTCAACATCCTACTTACCTTTGCCATTACCTGTTTAGCTTGGATATTCTTTAGAGCTAAAACCATCACGGATGCTTTTCTATACATCAAACGCATGTTTGAAAACAGGGTTTTTACTGAACAATATTTTAGTATTGAACGGTACAATTATGAGCTGATTACCTTAGTACTGGTTTTTACTTTAGTAGAATGGAATCATAGAAGTAAAATCGAACCAATATCTGGAAAGTACAGTTGGTTGAAACTAAGTATATGTTTAGCTGCAATAGTGGCATTGGGAGTCTTTTCTGATTACAAAGAATTTATATATTTCCAGTTCTAATGAAACAGTTTATTGTATTTCTACTTAAGATAGTTGCCGTCCTAATCATCACCATGGGATTGCTTGATGTGTTGTACACTACAGTATATTTACAATCTACGCAAAGAAGTAAAATTGACTATTTATATAATTCTAAAAACAAAAAGTACGATGTCGTTTTCTTAGGCTCATCGCGTGTAAATAATCATTTTGTTCCTAGAATTTTTAATGAACAAGGGTACAAAACCTTTAATTTTGGCATCACCCGATCACGATTAGAAGAATCAGCTTTGATGTTGAAAATGATGTTAGAGCGAAACTACCAGATAAAGAATCTCATCCTGCAGGTCGATTTAAATATTAATACTAATGATCATTCAGAAGCAATTAGGTCTTTATTTATGCCCTATTTGCATCAATCGAAAACTATAAGAGACCATTATAAAAGCATTCCTGAATATAATGAATTACTTTATATCCCATTTTATCGCTATATGCATTATGATGCTCGCGTTGGCTTTAGGGAAATGTACTTCTCACTTGTTCATAAGAGAAGTAATGCTTTAGACAATGATGGTTTTTATCCATTAGAATCGCATCATAGCAAAATGATTCCGGCCGATTTGTCAAAATATTACCCTAAGCGCAACCAGGCCTATGAAGAAATTAAGGTCCTGTGTAAAACGAACCATATTAATTTGATTGCTATGACTACACCCATGTGCATGAGTACTATAAATAGAGACTATTTCAATCATATACACGAAGTGTATCCAGAAATCCATAACTTTGAAAATGCAGTGACTGCCGACCACTATTTTTCTACTTGCGGACATATGAATAAAGCTGGTGCTGAAGCTTTTACAAAAATTGTATTTAACGCCTTCTTCAAAACCAAAATCACCCCTTGAAAAATCTACAGTTCATAATTTACTTACTAGGCTTTCTCTCGTTTGCCCAACATCATTCTCAATTAACGGTTGAAGTCAACAGTGATAGTAAAACGTTAACGGTTATTCAAGAATTAACCTATTACAATCAGACTACTGACACTTTAAATCACATCGTACTGAACGATTGGATTAATGGATACACTTCTAAAAACACTCCCATGGCTGCTCGATTCTCTGATGAATTTGAGCGAAGCTTTCATTTAGCTAAAGAAAAAGACAGAGGTCGAACTTCCGACATTACCATCATTGATGCCGATAAATCATTTTTAACTTGGGAACGCGATGGTAACCATCCCGATGTGGTCCAAATACGTTTAAGAAATAAACTATTGCCCAATGAAAAGACAAGCCTTACCCTTACCTACACGGTTAAGATTCCGAATGACAAGTTCACCTATTATGGCTATGGGGCTGATGGTAAAATGTACCTTAAAAACTGTTTTCTTGTTCCTGCTCGATATGAGAACCATGCGTTTATTAAATATGATAATT
>CANBOV010000022.1 GCA_947371275.1 Flavobacteriaceae bacterium
CAAGAAAAGATCGATATAGCCCTCAAAGAATACCGCAAGTCACTCAATGTTTTTCTAAAATTAAATAAAAAACAAGATGTAGCAGAAACCTATCTGAACATCGGAAATTGCTATTACGAAAAGTACGATACGAAGAACACCCTAAGCAATTACGATAAAGCTGAGTCCTATATGGGAAAAGATACGGTCAATTTGGCCAAACTCTACAACAATATAGGAGCGGTGTATCTAGAAGATGAGAAGGATACCCTCAAAGGATTGCATTACCTAGAACATGCTCTTGACCTAAAAATCAAAATCAACGATCTCAACAGTATCTTTTTTGAATACGAAAACATTGCAACCCTCTACCTCGATATTAAAAAATACGACCAAGCCGAAGACTATTTAAAAAAAGCAATAGTCCTAGCAAAAAAAGCAGAGAGCAAAGAGGAACTGAAAGAAATCTATGAGATCTACTCCCTCATCTATGCCGGAAGAAAAGACTATAAAAAAGCCTACGACTACCATAAATTATTCATGAAAGCCAAAGATACCTTGTTGAATATAGAGAATCTAAAGGCCGTCGAGGAAATCAAAACAAAGTACGAAACAGCCAAAAAAGAAAAGCTGCTGCTCCAAAAAGAAATACAAATCAAAAACTCTAGAAATCAATTAATCATGGTTTCTTCTGTCGCACTGTTCATAGGCTTACTCGGCTTCTTAGTGTACCGTCAACAAAAGCTAAAAAATAAGCAGCAAGCGCAGGAATTCCAACTCAAATCGGCCATCGCCAAAATAGAATCCCAAAACCGCCTGCAGGATCAACGATTACAAATATCGCGAGACCTGCATGATAATATTGGATCGCAACTTACCTTCATCATCTCCTCTATTGATAATATCAAATATGCCTTTGAAACGCAAAATACCAAACTGAACGACAAACTATCCAGCATCAGCAATTTTGCCAAAGCAACGATTATCGAACTAAGAGATACCATCTGGGCCATGAATAACAGCGAAATAACCTTAGAAGACTTGCAAAGCCGTATTCATAATTTTGTGGAAAAAGCCAAAGAAGCCAAAGCCGATATCGCGTTTGAATTCACCATTGAAAAAAACCTACAGCAACATACCTTCTCTTCCATTGAAGGAATGAATATCTACAGAACCATACAGGAAGCCATAAACAACAGTATAAAATATGCCGAGGCAACGGCAATTACCATTGATATTGCCGTCCAAAACGAACAGCTGCTAATCACCATCCAAGACAATGGTTCCGGCTTCGATCTAGCCGAAATCATACAAGGCAATGGCCTCAATAACATGAAAAAAAGAATGGAAGACAGTAACGGTAAAATGGAATTAACATCGACGCCGGGAAGCGGTACCAAAATTGACCTTTGGCTACCCAATAAAGAAAAGTAAAGTAGGTTCCATATTTAAAGAAAGTTGTAACTAAGGCAGGTCGCAGCAATAGCGTGCTTTTAGGCGTGTCGAATTCAAACAAATAAGTACAAATAACAAGGATTAATAATAGGTCTTAACCTCTGGCTTTCCAGCAGTAAAACACCTCCCTCATACTAAATTTTTAAAATCATGTCAAAGCGAATCGTAATAGTAGATGATAACACCTTTTTGCAAAAAGCAGTAGCCGAAAAACTGTCCTTTTTTGACGATTTAGTTTTAAAATTTACCGCCCATGATGGTCTCGATTTACAACAAAAGTTAGAAAAAAATAGAAATGTAGACTTGATTTTAATGGACATCGAAATGCCCGTATGTAACGGAATCGAAGCGGTCAAAATAGTCAAGTCCAAATACCCCCAAATCAAAATCATCATGCTCACCGTTTTTGATAACGATGAAAATATTTTTAATGCCATAAAAGCGGGCGCCGACGGTTATTTGCTAAAAGAGGTAAACCCCAAAGACCTGCATCAGGGAATCATAGAGACCCTAAATGGTGGTGCCGCCATGAATCCTTCTATAGCGTTAAAAACCTTAAAACTCTTGCGCAATCCAGTGGATTTCGAACAAAGATCCGAGGAGGATATCAAACTAACTAGCAGAGAAGTGGAGGTGCTAGAGCAGCTCAGTAAGGGCCTAAATTATAACATCATCGCTACCAATTTGTTCCTGTCGCCAGGTACCGTTAGAAAGCATATCGAAAACATCTACAACAAACTCCAAGTGCACAACAAACTGGAAGCCATTCAAAAAGCCAAAAACAACAACCTGATTTAAAATCATTTAGGTGGTATAGTAAAGAAGAATACGACAACTGTCGTATTCTTTTGCGTTTAGGGGCAGCCTACATTTGCCTCATAACTTTTAAAAAACTATACAATGAAATCAAAAAATTATCTTTCAAAATTAGCAGTAACCCTACTGTTATTAGTTTTTGGCTTTAACGCTAAAGCCAACAATGTTCAAATTACGGGAACTACCGTGTCGGGATCCAACATTACATTCGATATTTCGTGGGAAAACAGTTGGAATGCCAACGTAGCGCCAGCCAATTGGGATGCTGTTTGGATTTTTATTAAATACCAAGATTGTAATACTAGAATTTGGGCGCACGCTGGGTTAAGTACGGTGGCCGGAGATCATACCGCTGGCTCACCTCTACAAGTAGACACCGTAACCGATGGAAGAGGGGTGTTCATTCGCAGAAGTGCTTTAGGAGGTGGAAACATCGGAGCGACGTCTATAACCTTAAAAATGACTATTCCTGCCGGAACCTATAACTACAAAGTTTTTGGAATCGAAATGGTAAACGTGCCGCAAGGGGCATACGACTTAGGGGATGGGGCTGCAGCGTCGACATTTAACAGTATTAGCGTAAATGCAGCGTCTCAAACCAGTGGTTTATCAGCAGCAACTATAGGAGGTGCCGCAGTGGCTGCTCCGGCTACGTTTCCTATGGGATACAATGCAGTATATTGCATGAAATATGAAATCTCTCAAGAGCAATATGTGGATTTTCTTAATTCATTAACCTATGATCAACAAGCCGCACACGTGGTAAATGATCCCGTAGGAGCAGCTGGTACTTATGCCATGCACCCGGGTTACTATTACCGAAACGGAATCAGAATTTTAACACCTGGTAACAACAATGCAATCCCGGCCGTTTATGCTTGTGATGCTACAGCTGGTGTTGAAAACAATACCAATGACGGACAAAACATTCCGATGAATAATTTATCTTGGAATGATTTAACGGCCTATTTAGATTGGGCTGCCTTACGTCCAATGACAGAAATGGAATTTGAAAAAATAACCCGCGGTCCCGCAGCACGTGTGGCCAATGAATACGCTTGGGGTAGCACGACTATTAATGCAGTTAACAACGGGGTAACGGTCAACAATTTGCAACCTAATGAGTCCTATGCTAGTATTTTAAACGGATTGTGTGCCTACGGATTAAATTCAGGCAGTACGGTTTATGGACCGCTACGATGCGGAATTTTTGCAACGGGTACTTCAGGTAGAGCTTCATCAGGCGCCGGATACTACGGGGTAATGGAAATGTCAGGAAATGTATGGGAACGTGTAGTGTCGCTTGGTAATGCGTCAGGTTCAGCCTTCAACGGTACATTAGGGGATGGTACAATTACCACACTGGGATTAGCCAACCAAAACACTTGGCCTTCGCCAACAACCGCAGTGGGAACAGGATATAAAGGAGGAGCTTGGAATTCTTATGGGCCTTATGGTTACGAACAAATATCTAATAGATCATTGTCAACTACAGCGGATGCTACAAGACAATATTCATTTGGTGGTCGTGGGGTAAGATAATAATCTAATTTGATAAATACCTAGAAGTAAATTCTGTGGTGTTATAAAATGAATTATAAACAATTATAAAAATCAAATTAGATGAAAACAACTAAAAATAAAATAGTTGTATTCTTAACATTTCTATTAGCACACTTATCCCTTTATGCTCAATATTCAGGAGGCAACTCCGATGGGGTTTCTAGCGAAACATTGAGCATTGCTTCCTGTCCAAATCCAGCACAATTTTATGCTTATTTTGGAGGGAGTAATGACGGTGCAAGTGCCGATACAATGATGAATACAATATGCGGTACACCGCAATCGTTCTACGCCTACCTAGGGGGAAGCGGCGATGCGGCGGCTACCGATACAGTGAATGCTACTTCTTGTGGAACGCCTCCTTCGTTCTTTGCCTATATGGGCGGAACTAATGACGGTTCCGCAGCAGAAACAATAAGCAGTACCCTGTGTAGTATTCCACCGCAATTCTATGCCTACTTCGGTGGTCAAGGAGATGGGTACGGACTGGATAAAACAGCACCTATTTGCCCTACATTACCGCCAGTAGCCAATTTCACCGCTTCTGCAGTAACAATCTGTGTGGGCCAATCGGTAACCTTTACCGATACCTCAACTAATATTCCAGGGGCATGGACATGGACCTTGCCAGGTGGAACGCCAAATAGCGCTACGGTTCAGAATCCGACAGTGATTTACAATACTGCCGGTACCTATTCCGTTACTTTGCTAGCGGCCAATTACAATGGAACAGATACAAAAGCAATTACCAATATGATAACGGTAACGGCTTACCCAACGGTGACCAATACAACACCTGCCAGTCGATGCGATGCTGGAACAGTTACCTTGGGAGCAACCGCTTCATCGGGAACCTTAAATTGGTATGCTACAGCAACAGGAGGAACGTCCCTTGGAGCTGGTACTAGTTTTACAACGCCAAGTATTAGTGCAACAACGACCTATTATGTTGAAGCAGTGAATGCTAGTTGTAACTCGTCTAGAACTGCCGTAATAGCAACGGTGAATACCACACCAACGATAACCGCTACCGTCCCAGCAAGTCGCTGCGGAACGGGTTCGCTTACCTTGAATGCAACCGCTAGTGCAGGAAGTACCATTTGGTATGCCAATGCAACGGGTGGTACGGCTCTAGCGACTACAAATAACTTTGTAACGCCTTCGATAAGTACTACAACTACCTACTATGTGGAAGCGTCCAATGGGTCATGTAATTCGACAAGAACTGCCGTGGTAGCTACCGTAAGTACTATCCCAACAATAACAACCACTACTCCAGCAAGTAGATGTGATGCCGGGTCTGTTACCTTAGGCGCTACAGCAAGTGCCGGAACCTTGAATTGGTATGCCTCTTTAGTAGGAGGGACTGCACTTGGTACGGGAACTAGTTTTACAACGCCAAGTATTTCATCAACTACTACGTACTATGTTGAAGCTACAACAGGAAGCTGTACGTCAACAAGATCAGCGGTTGTGGCGACAGCTAATACTACTCCAACTGTTACAGCGACCAATCCAAATTCCCGATGTGACGAGGGTACAGTGTCTCTAAGTGCGAGCGCTAATGCCGGAGTGCTAAATTGGTATAATGTGCCTACAGGGGGTTCGGTTTTAGGAACAGGAACATCGTTTGTAACGCCAAGTATAAGTACAACAACAACGTATTATGTAGAAGCAATAGCGGGAAGCTGTCCATCGACAAGAATAGCCATAACTGCTATAGTAAACACAACGCCAACGATAATTTCTACGGCTGATGCCACCATTTGTGGTCAAGGAGGTGGTTCCTTAGTGGCAACACCAAGCGCCGGAACAGTCAATTGGTATACAGCCGCCTCTGGTGGTACTGCATTTTATTCCGGAACTAGTCTTCCAGTGAGTGGTGGTTCGTTTACCTTTTATGCAGAAGCTGCTACCGCTACTTGTACCTCTACTAGAGTGCCGGTTACCTATACCTATATTCCTGTCCCAACCCTCTTAACAGTCGGTTCCAACAGTAGATGCGGAGCAGGTAGTGTAACCTTAACCTCAACGTCCGATTCAGGTGTAATTAGTTGGTATGATACCCCAACAGGAGGTACACTACTGGCAACAGGAATGAGCTATTCAACGCCAAGTTTAGCGACTACAACGACTTACTATCTTGAAGTAACTAACGGAACTTGTGCTACGGCAACACGAACCGCCATTACCGCAACGGTAAACGTTACTCCGGCGCCAGTGGCCAACGCCAATCAATCGTTTTGTAGTGGAGAAACAGTCGGTCTTATTGCGGTAATTCCATCTGGACCAAGTATTATTTGGTACTCTGCGGCTACGGGAGGAAGTGTTATTCCAAACGGAACGGCCCTAGTGTCCGGAACAACCTACTATGCCTCGCAAACTATTTCGGGTTGCGAAAGCACTACTAGAACTCCGGTAACGCTCACCTCAGGAGCTTGTTTAAGTACCGACGAATTTGAACGTGATACGTTAAAGGTGTATCCAAATCCTGTTCTAGAGCAGGTGACGATTTCCTATACCAAACCTATTTCAAGTATAGAAATACTCAATATGATAGGCCAAGTAGTGGTAACCAAAACTATAAATGATACCACATGCCAAATCGATATGGCTCCTTTTGCCAGTGGTCCTTATCTCATAAGGGTAGCGGTAGAAGATAAAATTGAAATCGTCAAAGTAATTAAAAAGTAATTGCCTTGCCTACTTGTAAAAACCACCTTCGGGTGGTTTTTTTTGTTTAGACTACAGCTTTCTCTGTAAACTTTGCCATCCCCCACCATTCACTACCTCGATTCCTTGTTTTTTAAGTAAGGACGCCGCTTGCGCACTGCGCATACCCGATTGACAACATACAATAACAGGTTTGTTAAGTTTTTTTACGGTGTCTATATTGGAACTTAATTGATCCAAGACGATGTTTTTAGACCCACTTATATGGCCATTACTATATTCTCCAACGGTTCTTACGTCAATAATGATCGCACCCTTGGCTATAAATTCTTTAACGGTTTCCGATTTCCCTCCTAATCCTAATAAATCTAATAGTCCCATTTTTTAGTTATTTTAATTAGGCAAAGATAAGGACTGTAGTTTTTTGCCCAAGTAACAAAAGTTACCCAATTCAAAAAATTAGGTATATTTGATTCCCTATGAAGATTCCCGATAGAAAAACCGAGATTATAACGGTGGCAGCCCAACTCTTTAAAGAAAAGGGATATAGCGCCGTGACCATGCGCGATATTGCCCAAGAAATGGACATCAAAGCGGCTAGCTTATACAATCACATCAAATCCAAACAGGAAATATTAGTGCTAATTATCATCGAAATCGCCGAAGAATTTACCACCACCATGAATGACGTTGTAACTTCTTCCGAATCGACCATCAAGAAAATAGAGAAAATAATCCAACTTCATATCGATATTACCCTAAGGGATGCCAATGCCTTAGCCTGCCTTAACAACGACTGGATGCATCTTGCCGATGCCGAATTGTACTATTTCATTAAGATGAGAGAAGCATATGAAGATAACTTCCGAACCATCATTAAAAAAGGAATGGAAGAAGGAACTATTGCTAAAATAAATCTGGAAGTTATTATGTTCTCGACCCTTTCTACACTACGAACCTTATATCTATGGTACGGTAAAAAGAAAAGCCCCGATCCCGCAGTACTCAAAACCAATATGATTCAAGTATTATTAAACGGAATTGTATTGGGTTAAATAATTGGCTTACAGCACGTTTTAAAATTTCAAACGTTGTAGTGTCATTTTAAGAAATAATACTTATTTTTGCATAGCAAGCTAACGGTTGTTAGTTTATTAATTCTAATGTATGGCAAAATTTCACAGCATTACCGTTGCAGATATCTACAAAGAAACCAAGGATTGTTCCGTAGTAACTTTTGATATTCCAAAAGAACTCCAATCCGAATTCCAATACAAACAAGGGCAGCATTTAACCCTTCGAACCCACATCAACGGAAACGACGTGCGCCGTTCCTATTCTTTGTGTTCTTGTCCTTTAGACCATAAATGGCAAGTAGCTGTAAAGAAAATTACCGAAGGTATATTCTCGACCTTCGTAAACGATTCCTTGAAAAAAGGAGATGTCTTAGATGTAATGCCACCCAACGGGACTTTCTTCACTGAAGTTAATCCAACAATCGCTAAAAACTATATCGCTTTTGCAGCGGGCAGTGGGATTACACCCATACTATCAATCATCAAGACGCATCTTGCAGCCGAACCTAATAGTACCTTTAAATTATTTTATTTAAACGGTACTGTAAAATCAATTATCTTTAAAGAAGAAATAGAACAACTCAAAAACAAGTATTTTAACCGTTTCGAAATTTTCTATTTCCTAACCAAAGAACATCGTGTTTCTGAACTTTTCAACGGTAGATTTACATCTGAAAAGATCGAAGTGCTTACCGATAAAATCATTGATGTAGCTACAACTGATGAATGTTTTATCTGCGGACCCGAAGAAATGATTTTTTTGCTGCGCGATGCATTACAAGCCAAAGGACTAGCGAAAGATAAAATCCATTACGAATTATTCAATACCGGTCTTACCGAAGAAGATAAACAACGTATCAGCAAGATCGTAGAGAAAAAAGTAGAAGGAACCGAAGTAACTATTATCGATGGCGGTAAAGAATTCCACTTCGTCATGGGGGAAGATTTCGATAACCTGCTCGATGGAGCCATAGCAGCAGGCGCCGATTTGCCCTATGCTTGTAAAGGAGGCGTTTGTAGCACCTGTCGTTGCAAAGTAGTCGACGGTTCCGTAGAAATGAAATTAAACTATTCGTTAGAAGCTGACGAATTAGCCAAGAATTATGTATTAAGCTGTCAAGCCGTTCCAACCTCCAAAAAAGTGGTGGTCGATTTCGGATTGTAAACCATAAACTGAATCTAATAACAAAAAAGTTATGTCAGAACAAGAAGTTAAAAACTTAGAAGCAATGTTCGAAGCGCGTATTGCAAGAGATGAAAAGATCGAACCCAAAGAATGGATGCCCGAGAAGTATCGCAAAACACATATTCGCCAAATATCACAACACGCGCATTCCGAAATCGTAGGGATGTTGCCGGAAGGAAATTGGGTAACTCGTGCTCCTTCGCTTAGAAGAAAAGTTGCCCTGCTAGCCAAAATTCAAGACGAAGGGGGACATGGCTTGTATTTATATAGCGCCGCAGAAACCCTAGGTATTTCCCGTGACGAATTAATAAACCAATTGCATTCAGGGGAAGCTAAATACTCCAGTATTTTTAATTATCCTGCCGTAACTTGGGCCGATATGGGAGCCGTCGGTTGGCTAGTAGATGGTGCCGCTATCATGAATCAAGTGGCTCTTATGGGTACCTCCTATGGCCCTTATGCACGTGCCATGGTGCGCATTTGTAAGGAAGAAAGTTTCCACCAAAGACAAGGCTACGAAATATTACTGACCCTTTGTAATGGAACCCCCGAACAAAAAGCAATGGCACAAGATGCCTTAAACCGTTGGTGGTGGCCTTCTTTAATGATGTTCGGCCCGCTAGACGCTGAATCTCCCAATACAGAACAATCGGTAAAATGGAAATTAAAACGCAAAACCAATGACGAGCTACGCCAACAATTCGTTGACCAAACCGTGCCACAAGCCCATATTTTAGGGCTAACCGTTCCAGATCCCGATTTAAAATGGAACGAAGAAACCAAACGTTACGATTGGGGACAAATCGATTGGAATGAGTTTTGGCAAGTGGTGAAAGGTCACGGTCCGTGCAATAAACAACGTATCGATGCCCGTGTTAAAGCCCATGAAGAGGGAAAATGGGTGCGCGATGCCGCCATGGCCTACGCCGAAAAACAAGCAAGCAAAGAAATAAAAAAAGCAATATAATAACAGTCAATTGTCAATTGTCAAAAATCTTACCAACTTTCGACCTTCGACTTTCGACCTTTAGACTCTATAAATTATGAAAAACTGGCCACTTTGGGAAGTATTTATAAGAAGTAAAAATGGATTAGAACACCGTCATTGCGGCTCACTTCATGCAAGCGATGCTACTATGGCATTAGAAAATGCTCGTGATGTATACACTCGCCGTATGGAGGGTGTTAGCATATGGGTGGTGCCTTCAAGCCAAATTACAGCCTCCAATCCTGAAAACAATGGAGAAACTTTTGAACCAGCCATGGATAAGGCTTACCGTCATCCTACCTTTTATGAATTGCCCGACGAATTAAAACACATGTAAAATGAACACCAATTTAATTCAATACCTACTAGGAGTAGCCGATAATTCATTGATCCTAGGACAGCGTTTAGGAGAACTTTGCGGTCACGGTCCCAGCATAGAAACGGATATTGCTTTAACCAATATCTCCCTCGATTTATTAGGTCAAGTACGCAGCTATTATCAATACATTGCCCAATTACAAGAAGGTGATGCCACCGAAGATACTGTTGCTTTTTTACGCCTAGAAAGAGACTATAAAAATGTACTTTTAGTAGAACAACCCAATACTGATTTTGGCTACTCTATAGCCCGACAATTTTTATTTGATGTGTTCCACCTTGCACTACTTAAAGAATTGCAAAACAGCAAGGACGAAAACATAGCGGCTATCGCCCAAAAAAGCATCAAAGAGGTATTATATCACACCCGTTTTTCCTCTGATTGGATAAGACGTTTAGGGGATGGTACCGAAGACAGCCACAACCGTATTCAAACAGCAATCAATGATTTGTGGATTTACACCGATGAATTATTCCATCAAACTGAAGCAGATAAAGCAATGATAGCTGAAGGCATCGGAGTGGATGTAACGCTTTTAAAAGCGGCTTATTATCAAAAAGTAAGTGAGGTTTTAGAGGAATCCACCTTGCAAACTCCCCAAATTGAATACTTCCAAAAAGGTGGTAAATTGGGGATTCATAGCGAACATATGGGCTACATATTAACCGAATTGCAATACATGCAACGCACCTATCCAAACATGAATTGGTAATGACAACAGCCCAGTTGAATATAGATAAAGTACTTTACGAGATTTTAGAATCGGTTTCCGATCCAGAAATTCCAGTGCTTTCTATAGTGGAAATGGGAGTGGTACGTTCTGCCATCGTGAAGGACGGAATGGTTATAGTTGAAATTACACCCACCTACAGCGGATGCCCTGCAATGGACGTTATAGGAGATGATATTAAAAGTGCATTTAAAGCCAATGGGTATGAAGCCAAAGTTGACCTAATTCTATCACCTGCGTGGACAACCGACTGGATTACAAGAAAAGGCAGAACAGCCCTAGAAAAATACGGGATCGCTTCGCCCTTAGACGCAATAGCTGACAAAGAAGCCTTATTGGGAAATAAAAAATTAGTAAAATGTCCACAATGTGGTTCATTAAATACTAAATTAGTAAGTCAATTTGGGTCAACAGCTTGTAAAGCATTTTTTCAATGCCAAGATTGTTTAGAACCCTTTGACTATTTTAAATGTTTAAAATAGACCATTAGGTTAAAAATTATAATAGGTATGAGCAATTCAATTGAGTTAAAAATTGAAAACAATGTGGCATGGGTATATCTCAATCGCCCAGAAGTTTTCAATAGTTTCAACCGCGAAATGGCTTTGGCTTTACAAACCGTTTTAGATAATTGTAAAGTAAATCCAACAGTAAGAGCCATCGTAATTACTGGAAACGGAAAAGCATTTTGTGCTGGTCAAGATTTAAAAGAAGTAACCGACTCCGAATTGAACCCTGGTTTCCGTAGAATTTTGGAAGAACATTATAATCCTATTATTCAAAAAATCAGAACTATTGAAAAACCCATAGTGGCAGCGGTAAACGGTGTCGCTGCAGGTGCAGGTGCTAATATTGCATTGGCTTGTGATATCGTAGTAGCAACAGAACACGCAAGTTTTATTCAAGCCTTCAGCAAGATTGGTTTGATTCCAGATAGCGCAGGAACCTTTATTTTGCCAAGACTCGTAGGTCTCCAAAAAGCATCGGCTTTAATGATGTTAGGAGATAAAGTATCTGCGGCAGAAGCGCTTGCTATGGGATTAATTTATAAAGAATATCCAACTTCAATGTTTGAGGAGGAAGTATCAGCCTTAGCTGCGACGCTGGCTTGTATGCCAACCAAAGCATTAGGGCTGACTAAAAGACTCCTTAATCAATCCTTGACCAATACGTTAGAACAACAATTAGCGCTAGAAAGTGAATTGCAAATTGAAGCTAGTGCGTCAAACGATTATAAAGAAGGTGTTACTGCTTTCGTAGAAAAAAGAAAACCTCAATTTAAAGGGAATTAAATCAACCTTCCTAAATTGTTGATAGTTTAGGAAGTTAATGAATATATAATTATGAACGTAGCCGTAATAGGATCAGGGACGATGGGCAGTGGTATTGCCCAAGTGGCAGCAACAGCTGGATGTGAAGTGAAAATATATGACACTAATTTGGAAGCTCTTCATAAAAGTAAAATTAGTCTTGAGAATACGTTAACTAAATTACTTGAAAAAGAAAAGATTAGTGCTAAAGATAAATTTAGAATTGTTAATAATATAACGTATGTCCATGCTTTGGCCGATTTGTCTCATTCAGATTTGGTCATAGAAGCAATAGTTGAAAACCTTGAAGTGAAAAGGAAGTTATTCTCGGATTTAGAGAATTATGTCTCCCCCGAAACTATAATTGCCTCTAATACATCCTCCCTATCAATAGCTTCCATTGCTGCTTCTTGTCAAAAACCAGAACGAGTCATTGGAATTCACTTTTTTAATCCAGCTCCTTTAATGCAATTGGTAGAAGTTATTCCTGCTGTGCAGACTAGTAATGAGGTGTTAAAAATTACATCGCAAACCATAGTCGAATGGAATAAAGTAGTGGCTGTTACTAAAGACACACCTGGATTCATTGTTAACCGTGTTGCTCGACCATTTTATAGTGAAAGTTTGAGAATATATGAAGAAGGGGTAGCTGATTTTGCTACCATAGATTGGAGTCTAAAAACATTAGGGGGTTTCCGAATGGGACCTTTTGAATTAATGGATTTCATAGGAAATGATGTTAATTATACTGTAACCGAAACCGTATTCACTGCTTTTTATTTTGATCCAAGATTTAAACCTTCATTCACTCAAAAACGGTTGATGGAAGCAGGCTTTTATGGAAGAAAATCAGGAAGAGGCTTTTACAATTACAATCAAGAACTTCCACAACCCAAAGAAGATAGCCTTTTAGCAAAAGCTATTTTTGAAAGAGTTATAGTGATGCTCATAAACGAAGCAGCCGACGCCTTGTTTTTGAATGTAGCCTCAGCCAAAGATATCGACAATGCCATGACCAAAGGGGTAAATTATCCAAAAGGATTATTGGCTTGGGCCGATGAATTAGGTATTCAATGGTGCGTTGATATGTTAGATGTCTTATATCATGAATACCACGAAGACCGTTACCGCTGTAGCGCTATTTTAAGACGTATGGCCACCAACAACCAAAACTTTTTTTAATGGAAGGAACTAAAATACCATTCAAAATGCTCTCCCTTGATCCCTATAGCCAATGGCTTGGAATTGAAATTCTCGAGTGCGAACTCGGTAGGTGCAAAGTAGCCATGACTGTTAGAAAGGAAATGCTCAACAGTATGAATAAAGCTCATGGAGGAATAACTTATTCATTAGCAGATACTGCATTTGGGTTTGCAGCCAATACCCATGGACGATATGCAGTTTCAATAGAAACTTCTATCAATCATATAGAGGCCGTGAACGAAGGGGATTATTTAGTGGCGGAGTCGGTCATTGAAAAAGTAAACAATAAACTCGGGTTTAACATAATAGAAGTGAAACGAGGAGACGAAATGGTAGCACTGTTTAAAGGGGTAGTATATCGTACCCAAAAAGAATGGGAGTAAATAATTCATAACGATTAAAATGGAAGCATATATCATAGATGGAGTACGTACTCCAATAGGAAGTTACCAAGGAACTCTAGCATCGGTTCGTCCGGATGATTTAGGGGCCTTGGTAATTAAAACCGTAGTTGAAAAGAATCCTAACATACCAACAGCGGCTTATGATGATGTCATCATGGGTTGTGCTAATCAAGCTGGAGAAGACAACCGTAATGTGGCACGAATGTCGCTTTTATTGGCTGGTTTGCCGTATACGGTTCCGGGAGAAACAGTTAACCGTTTGTGTAGCTCCGGATTGTCTGCGATCATCAATGCAAGTCGGGCCATAAAAGCAGGTGATGGCCATTTGTTTATTGCAGGAGGAGTCGAAAACATGACCCGTGGACCTTTAGTAGTTTCAAAACCATCAGCGGCCTATGGTACTGATGCTAAAATGTATGATTCTAGTTTCGGTTGGCGTTTTGTTAATCCCAAAATGCAGGCGATGTATGGTACAGATGCGATGGGTCAAACCGCCGAGAACTTAGTTGATCATTACAATATATCTCGAGAAGATCAAGATGCTTTTGCCTTGCATAGTCAAATGAAGGCTACTGCAGCACAAGCGACAGGAAGATTAGCTAAAGAAATAGTGGAAGTAGCGATTCCACAACGTAAAGGCGAGCCGATTCAATTCTCAATCGATGAATTCGTTAAACCAAGTACTTCAATGGAGGGGTTAGCTAAGTTACGTCCCGCTTTCAAAAAAGACGGAAGCGTGACCGCTGGCAATTCATCGGGATTGAATGATGGCGCTGCCGCTACTATTATTGCATCAGATGAAGCTGTCAAAAAGTATAATCTAAATCCATTGGCCCGAATTGTAAGTTCGGCCGTAGTAGGTGTAGAACCAAGCATTATGGGGATCGGCCCCGTTGAAGCTACTAAAAGCGCCTTAGAGAAAGCGGGTTTAACCCTAGATCAAATGGATATTATTGAATTAAACGAGGCTTTCGCAGCACAAAGTATTGCTTGTATTCGTGCCTTAGGATTAAAAGATAATGATCCAAGAATCAATCCTAACGGAGGTTCAATAGCACTAGGACATCCATTAGGGGTCACGGGTGCTCGTATTGCCTATTCCGCCGCTTTAGAGTTAAAATTAACAGGAAAAAAGTATGCCCTAATCACTATGTGTATCGGCGTAGGGCAAGGTTATGCCGCGATCATTGAAAGAGTTTAAGTCTCGAAGGAAATACAATAGCAACTGAACTAAATTCAGCCAAATGAATAAAACACAACATTACGTATTAGGAAAATGGACCTCAGCGACAGGAGAAGGAAAACCTTCGTTTGATGCGGTTACCGGTGAATTCATCGCCGAAACTTCGGTGGAAGGATTAGATATCCCAGCCATTTTGCATTACGGAAGAACTAAAGGAGGTGAAAAACTTCGCAAAATGACCTTCCAAGAACGCGGGAATATGATTAAAAGTTTGGCCATGTATTTGACCAAACGCAAGGAAGCGTTCTATGAAATCAGTTACAGAACTGGCGCTACTCGCGTCGATTCTTGGATTGATATCGAAGGGGGATTTGGTAATTTATATGCCAATGCGTCCTTAAGAAAGTTATTTCCAAACCAAACCTATCATGTAGAGGGCGATCCAATTGATTTGTCTAAAGGGGGACGTTTTATGGCCCACCATATTTTAGTTCCCAAAAAAGGGGTTGCTATACATATCAATGCGTTTAACTTTCCAATATGGGGTATGTTAGAGAAATGTGCCGTCAACTGGATGGCGGGAATGCCGGCGGTGGTATTGCCAGCACCTGTGACCGCTTATTTAACCGAAGCTGTGGTAAGAGAAATAATTGCATCCAACATATTGCCTGAAGGGGCCTTACAATTGATTTGTGGCACTGCTAAAACTATATTTGATACCGTAGAAAGTCAGGACGTGATTACCTTCACGGGTTCTGCAACTACTGGAAGATTGCTTAAAGCACATCCTAGAATTATACAAGAAGCCGTTCCTTTCACTATGGAGGCCGACAGTTTGAATGCCTCTGTTTTGGGCGAAGATGCTGTTCCAGGAACACCAGAATTTGACTTATTCATCAACCAAGCTCGTAGCGAAATCACTGTAAAGGCAGGACAAAAATGTACTGCCATCCGTCGTATGATTGTGCCCGAAATATTGATGGATGAGGTCCAGTTGGCTTTAGGAAAAGCATTGGATAAAGTATCTATAGGAGATCCTAGATTAAAAGAAGTCCGCATGGGAGCTTTGGTCAGTAAAGAACAAGTAAACGTTTTGAAAGAAAGAGTTAAAGCATTATCTCAATCAGCCAATATCGTTTATGGTGATTTAGAAAAAACCAATCTAATTGGTGCTGATGAAAAAGGTGCTTTTGTGAGCCCAATTTTATTAAGAGAAGATCAACCCTTCCAAAATATAGCGATACATGAAACTGAGGCTTTTGGTCCCGTTTCTACAATTATGCCCTATAAAAACTTAGCGGAAGCTATTGAGTTAGCCCAAATGGGTAAAGGGTCGTTAGTGTCATCCATCGTAACTCATTCAGATGCTATTGCTAAGGAATATGTAGTCAATGCAGCCTCACATCACGGAAGGATTTTAGTGTTGAATCGCGAAAATGCAAAACAAAGTACTGGACATGGTTCGCCTTTACCATTATTAGTACATGGTGGTCCAGGTCGTGCAGGTGGTGGTGAAGAAATGGGAGGTGTTCGAGGTATTACACATTATATGCAACGTTGTGCTATTCAAGGTTCTCCAACAACCTTAACTGAAATCACAGGTATCTATCAAGCCAATTCGGCCTATAAGGAAATTACACAGCATCCCTTCCAATATCATTGGGAAGATATCCAGCCGGGTATGTCTTTACGCACCCACAACCGAACCGTAACAGATACTGATATCATCAATTTTGCCAATATCACTTGGGATCATTTCTATGCCCATACCGATATCACTTCTTTAGACGGAAGTATCTTTAAAAAAAGAACAGCTCATGGTTATTTCATTTTAGCTGCTGCAGCCGGTTTGTTTGTATACCCTAATAAAGGACCAGTAGCCGCAAATTATGGACTAGAGGAATGTCGTTTCTTGCGACCAATTTATCACAATGATACGGTCTATGTTCGTTTAACATGTAAACAAAAAGTAGATAGAGATGTAGCCTCAGCGGAGCATCCTAGTGGTATTGTAAAATGGTTTGTTGAGGTGTTTGATACGAATGATGAACTAGTTGCTGTGGCTACTATCTTGACGATGGTACAAAAGAAACAGGAAGTATTTGTTGAAATGACGGATGCAAAAGTTATAGAATGTTTAAATAGATTGACCGAGGACAGTAAACCCATTTGGGGTATATTAACCCCGCAACATCTTTTAGAACATTTAGAGCACGGCTATAGGATACTTTCGGGAGAGGTACAAGATTTTGAAATGGCAACTCCTGAAAAGTTATTAGATAAGGTACATAATTCCCTCTATAATTATGAAAAGTTCCCCAAAGGAACTGCTTTTCCAACCCTTAAAAAAGGAGAGGTGGAGGATTTAGTACATCCTGATTTTGTTAAAGCTAAAGAGAAGTTTTTGGAAGCAAGGGAAGTTTATAAAACCTTTTTCAAAGAAAACCCAGAAGCAATAATGAAGAATATGGTATTTGGCGAATTAAACCGATATGAATCCTATTTATTAGAACGCAAACATTTGAACCATCATTTTGAACAATTTGGAATATTATAATACAATTTATGATCGAAGCATACGTAAAACATACTATAGATGGGAACATCGCAACTATTGAGTTTTTTCATCCTGAACAGAACTCTTTACCAGGTACTATATTAGCTCAATTAGCACAAAACATTACAGCTGTTGGCGCTATGGCAGAAGTAAAAGTAATTATCCTGCAAAGTAGTGGAGACCGCACTTTTTGCGCTGGAGCTAGCTTTAAGGAATTAATTGCTATTGATGATGCTGAAACTGGGAAAGTGTTTTTCTCAGGATTTGCCAATGTTATTAATTCGATGCGTAAATGTCCAAAATTCATCATTGGGCGTGTCCAAGGAAAAACAGTAGGTGGAGGAGTAGGAATAGCGGCTTCAACGGATTATTGTATGGCTACTAAATATGCAGCTATTAAATTAAGTGAATTAAACGTTGGAATTGGACCGTTTGTAGTGTCACCTGCCATAGAACGTAAAATGGGTGTGTCTGCTATGTCACAGATTGCGATTGATGCCAATACTTTTTATGATGCCAATTGGGCCAAAGAAAAAGGATTGTTTGCTAATGTTTACGAGTCAATTGAAGATATGGATGGAGCAGTACAAGCTTTTGCCCAGCATTTATGTACATACAATCCTGAAGCTATGCTTGAAATGAAAAAGGTTTTTTGGAGAGGAACGGAAGATTGGGACAATTTATTAGCCGAACGAGCCGCTATCAGCGGACGATTAGTGTTATCTGATTTTACAAAAGAAACGTTGAAGAAATTTAAATAAAATGTAGTCGAAAGTAGCAAGTCGAAAGTCGAAAGTAAGGACTAACGACTTTTGACTTTTGACTTTAAGACTAAAATATGGTATACGAATTCAAAGGGTTCATCCCAGTCATACACGAAAGTAGTTTCATCCATCCGCAAGCAGCGGTTACGGGTAATGTGATTATTGGGAAAAATGTATATGTTGGCCCAGGTGCTGCCATTCGAGGCGATTGGGGCGAAATCATCATTGAAGATGGTTGTAATGTTCAAGAAAATTGTACTATTCACATGTTTCCAGGAAAGACTATGGTTTTGAAGTCGGGTGCTCATATTGGACATGGAGCAATTATTCATGGAGCGAATATTGGGGCTAATTGTTTGGTGGGTATGAATTCAGTGATAATGGATGATGTAACGGTTGGAGATGAATGTATTATTGGAGCTTTAAGCTTTGTAAAAGCCGGAATGCAGATCCCGAATCGTAAAATGGTCGTTGGGAATCCGGCGGCCATACTAAAAGACGTTTCTAATGAAATGATTGATTGGAAAACCAAAGGCACAGCATTATATCAGCAATTGCCTAAAGAGTGTTATGACACCTTAAAAACAGTAGAGCCATTGAGAGAAATCCCGGCCAATAGACCAATGCAAGAATCGTTTTATAAAACATTAGAAGAATTTAAATTAAAAGAAAATAGAAAATAGAGAAAAGAATCTAGACCATTCAAAAGTCTATTCTTTATACTTTATTCTCTTTCATCTCTATAAAAATGATAACAGAATTTAAAATGCCCAAAATGGGTGAAAGCATATCCGAAGCTACGATCATAAGTTGGTTGAAAAACGTGGGTGATTATGTAGAAGGTGAAGAAACTATTTTAGAAGTTGCGACTGATAAAGTAGATAGTGAAGTTGCTGCGCCAGTTTCGGGTGTTATTACTGAAATTCGTTTTCAGAAGGATGCTATTGTAGAAGTTGGGACCGTTTTGGCATTAATTGATTCAGAAGGGAAACAAGAAGCGGGAAGCAAGAAACAAGAAGCAAAGCAAGAGGTTGCGACTTCAGGAAGTTTTATGCCCTCGTCCAAATCAGTCACACAAAGCATTACCCATAAAGCAAACCCTGACGCTTTTATTTCGCCTTTGATTATTAGCATTGCACAGAAAGAAAATCTATCCATCGAAGAATTACAGTCGATACCAGGTTCTGGGGCCGATGGTCGTTTACAAAAAAGTGATGTGTTTCATTATTTGAAAAGCCGTAAATATCCACTTCATTCTAAACCGATAGCAGATAACAAACAACCAATAACTTCAACTTATCCTAAACCTAAAATCAATTTTGTTGAAGGGAAAGATCATATAGTAGTGATGGACCGTATGCGTAAAATGATAGCGGACCATATGGTGTATTCAAAACAAACATCACCACACGTTACTTCCTATATTGAAGTTGATGTGACAAATTTGGTGAATTGGCGTAATGCACATAAACATACGTTTCAAGAAAAATATAATCAGAAGTTAACATTTACTCCTGTTTTTGTAGAAGCTGTCGCTAAAGCAATTCAAGATTTCCCTATGATTAATGTGTCGGTAGATGAAAAAAACATAATCGTTCATAAAGATATTCATATTGGAATGGCAACCGCGTTACCATCCGGGAACTTGATTGTGCCTGTGGTAAAAAATGCCAATGAAAAAGACTTAGTAGCGTTAGCGAAAGATGTGAATACGCTTGCTGAAGCCTCCCGAAATAACAAATTAAAGCCCGAAGAAATACAAGGGAGTACCTTCACCATTTCTAATGTGGGAACCTTTGGTAGTTTGATGGGAACCCCTATAATTAACCAGCCTGAAGTAGCTATTTTAGCACTCGGAATTATTAAAAAACGACCGGAAGTTATTACTGCTGCAAATGGTGATGAGATTGCCATACGAAGTATGATGTTCTTGTCATTATCGTTTGATCATCGAGTAGTTGATGGATTCTTAGGAGGTTCATTCTTAAGAAAAGTGGGCGATTATTTAGAACAATTTGATATCAATACAACATTATAAAAGCATGCAAGAAGCAATGACACATTCAATCAAAATAACCAAAGTGGCCCAATCCAAAGCCAGTGAAGTAGATTTTCACAACATTACCATGGGGACACGTTTTACTGACCATATGTTTGTGTGTGATTATGAAAATGGCACTTGGCACAATCCAAGAATCGAGCCGTTGGCTATGATTCCAACCCATCCTGCAGCTATGGCATTGCATTACGGACAAGCAATATTTGAAGGAATGAAAGCAACTTTAGGAAAGGATGGAACTCCTTTATTATTCCGCCCCGAAGAAAATGCTAAAAGACTTAATCATAGTGCGGATCGAATGGGAATGCCTTCTTTTCCAGAAGACTTATTTGTCGAGGCTTTGAAGCAATTTACTGCACTTGAAAAAGAATGGATTCCTACTCAAGTAGGCAGCGCTTTGTATTTACGTCCGTTTATGTATGCTGACGAGGCTTTCATTGGGATGCGTGCAGCTACCAGTTTTAAATTTATAGTTATGGGTTCGCCCGCTGGTCCTTTCTTTAGCAGAAAGATAAAATTATATGCCGAAAAGAAATATGTGCGAGCAGTAAATGGTGGGACTGGAGAAGCCAAAGCGGCAGGAAATTATGCGGCAGCCATTCGCCCTACTGAATATGCCAAAGCCAAAGGTTATGATCAAGTATTATGGTTAGACGCTCAGGATTTTGAGTACATACAGGAAGTAGGGACTATGAACGTGTTTTTTAAAATTGCGGGGAAGTTTATTACGCCTGATTTAAGTGGGTCAATTTTGGCAGGAATTACTCGAATGAGTGTAATAGATTTATTGCGAGACAAAGGATTTGAAGTTACAGAACGCCCAATTAGGATTTCGGAAATTATAGAGGCTTCTAAGAATGGAACTTTAGAAGAAGCCTTTGGAGCTGGTACAGCTGTAGGTATTGCTATGGTAGAAGAAATAGGTAATAATGACTTTTGCATAAAGTTGCCAGAGTCTAATCCTACTTCCGTGATGGTAAACACTACTCTAAACGCGATAAAAGTACAAGAGGAAGAAGATAAGTTTGGCTGGATTGTAGCCGCGAAATAATACATAAAACATAACCTGTTTGATTTCAATATAAGACAAGTTTTATTCAAAAATCAATGTTAGATAAACAGTTACTCGAAAAAGCGTTTTCTACTATGGCTACGGCTAAAGCTATGGCTACGCTTTATGAAGATAATTTTAAGATAGTTTCTAAATATGTTCATGCTACTTCGCGTGGGCACGAAGCTATTCAAATTGCTATGGCTATGCAATTGTTGCCTCAAGATTATGCTTTTCCTTATTATCGGGATGATGCTATGATGTTGGGTATCGGAATGCAACCTTATGATATGATGTTGCAATTGATGGCTAAAAAGGACGATCCCTTTTCGGGTGGGCGAACATATTACTGTCATCCAAGTTTAAAAGAGGTAGACAAACCTAAAATACCGCATCAATCTTCAGCTACGGGTATGCAAGCGATCCCTGCTACTGGAGCCGCTATGGGGTTTTGGTATAAAGAAAATATAGGAATTCAAGACGTCACAACCGAATTACCACTTGTTGTTTGTTCGTTAGGTGATGCTTCGGTAACCGAAGGGGAAATCGCTGAAGCATTGCAAATGGCTGCCTTAAAACAATTACCGATTTTGTATTTAGTACAAGATAACGGTTGGGATATTTCGGCGAATGCTGTGGAGACAAGAGCGCAAAATGCGTTTGAGTATGCAAAGGGATTTCATGGTATAGAGGCTATTACGATTGATGGTGCCAATTTCACGGAAAGTTATCTTGCCGTTCAAAAAGTGGTGCAAACCATACGAGAAGAGCGCCGACCTTTCCTAGTACATGCAAAAGTACCGTTATTGAATCATCATACTTCGGGGGTACGAATGGAATGGTATCGAGATGATTTGGAAGAAGCACAATCAAGAGATCCCTACCCAGTCTTGAAAAAACAATTAATGGATGCTGGATTTACTTCAGATGAAATTAAAATTATAGAAGTTACGGCTATAGCAAAAGTACAAGCTGATTTTGATAAAGCTCAGCAAGCTGAAGACCCAAGTCCGGAAGACTTATTTACCTATGATTTTGCGGTAACTCCTGTTACAGAAGAAGTAGGGGAGCGTCAACCTGAGAGGGAAGACAAAGTGGTGATGGTGGATTGTGCTTTATTTGCGGTTGAAGAATTAATGAAAAAGCACCCAGAATGTTTGTTGTACGGACAAGATGTTGGTGGACGGTTAGGGGGAGTGTTTAGAGAGGCCGCAACCTTAGCCCAGAAATTTGGAGACGATCGTGTATTTAATACACCTATTCAAGAAGCGTTTATTGTGGGTTCAACTGTTGGAATGTCGGCGGTAGGGTTGAAGCCCATCGTTGAGGTACAATTTGCCGATTATATTTGGCCGGGACTTAACCAGCTTTTTACCGAAGTGAGCCGGTCCTCTTATTTATCCAATGGGAAATGGCCTGTGAGCATGATATTGCGAGTGCCTATTGGAGCTTATGGGAGTGGTGGACCTTATCATTCTTCCTCTGTTGAAAGTGTGTTAACTAATATTCGAGGAATTAAAATTGCTTATCCTAGTAATGGTGCAGATTTAAAGGGATTATTAAAAGCAGCCTATTATGATCCGAATCCGGTGGTTATATTGGAACATAAAGGGTTGTATTGGAGTAAAGTTAAAGGAACTGAGGCCGCAAGAGTCAATGAACCGAGTGAGGACTACGTGTTACCTTTTGGAAAAGCCAACGTGGTTCAGGAAATATGGGAACAAGAAAAAGAGGAGACTATTACTGTAATCACTTATGGCATGGGTGTTCATTGGGCATTGAATGCTTCATCAATGATTAAAAACCAAGTTGAGATTATTGATTTACGAACGCTTTATCCCTTAGATGAAGAAGCCCTATTTAAATCGGTTAAGAAAGCTAAAAAATGTTTAGTAGTCACGGAAGAACCTGTGAATAATTCGTTTGCTAGAAGTTTGGCCGGATTGATACAAGAGCAATGTTTCCAGTATTTGGATGCTCCTGTGATGGTTATTGGTTCGGAAAATATGCCTGCAATTCCGCTGAATAGCACTTTGGAGTTTACTATGATTCCGAATGTGGATAAGGTGAGAATAAAGATGGAGGAGTTGTTGCGGTATTAGTTTATAGTCGCAGTCGCAGTATTTAGTCTCAGTCGCATTGTAAAATAAAATACCCGCAGCCTTTTATGTTGCGGGTATTTTATTTGGGTTGTAATTAGGATGATGTCCAACTACGTACTATTTCTTTTGTGGGGGATATTGCTCTAGAATTTTCGTTACAAATTCTTTAATCATGGCATCTTTTTTATTGGTGTCTTTGGTGAGTGTACCTTCCCCTTCTCCTTGCCAAATTAGTTCCTTTTTCTTAGCATCAATTAAGTCGATGTACAACGTGCCTTCGGTGTACCGATTTATAGAAGTTTGTCCGCCCCATACATAAGGATTCCAGCCATATCCATAGCCATATCCCCAGCCTGCATTGAATTGATTAACGTTTACTTGTTCTCTTTCTTTGGTGAAAATATTAATCAAGAAATCAGGGGTTTCACTTTTGGTAAACCCTTTGGTTGACATAACCTCTTCGATAGAATGCATGATCCTTTTTTTGTCTAAATCGGATATTTCCATTTTGTCAATACCAGATTTCAAGAAGGCATAGGACTTATAAGTTGAAAAATCTACTTTTTTGTCGTAATCTGAATTTACTCTTACACTGCAGCAGGAGGTTAGTATTAAAAATAATACCGGAATAAAAGCTACTTTTTTCATAATCAAAATTATTAAAGTTAAAACAAGGCGTCATCAACTATATTAGGGATGGTTACTTTCAATAAAGGTTGCGTCTCCATTGCTCTTTTTATGGCAAAAATAGCACCTTCATTTCGAGCCCAACTTCTTCTTGAGATTCCGTTATTAACGTCCCAGAAAAGCATTGATTCTAAGCGTCTTGAGGCCTCTTTTGAACCGTCAAGAACCATGCCGAAACCGCCATTAATTACTTCGCCCCAACCCACACCACCACCATTGTGGATTGAAACCCAAGTAGCGCCCCTAAAACTGTCACCTATAACGTTGTGAATGGCCATGTCGGCAGTAAAGCGAGAGCCGTCATAGATATTGGATGTTTCTCTATAAGGGGAATCGGTGCCTGACACATCGTGATGGTCTCTACCTAATATGACATAATCAATCTCGCCGCGTGCTATGGCTTGATTAAAAGCTTCCGCAATTTTGATACGCCCTTCAGCATCGGCATAAAGAATGCGTGCTTGCGAACCTACCACTAATTTATTTTCTTGAGCGCCTTTAATCCATTGGATGTTATCAGCCAATTGTTGTTGAATTTCCTGAGGAGAATTTTTCTTCATTTCCTCTAAGACTTGGCAAGCAATGGCATCAGTTTTGGCTAAATCATCAGGATTTCCTGAGGCACAAACCCAGCGGAAGGGTCCGAATCCATAGTCAAAGCACATGGGGCCCATAATGTCTTGAACGTAACTTGGGTATTTAAAATCGATGTGGTTGTCTGCCATTACATCGGCTCCTGCCCTAGAGGCTTCTAAAAGGAATGCGTTTCCGTAATCAAAGAAATAGGTACCTTTTGCTGTGTGTTTATTTATGGCAGTAGCATGACGGCGCAACGTTTTTTGAACTTCCTCTTTAAATTTGGAAGGGTTATTGGCCATTAAGTCGTTGGATTCTTCAAAGGTATATCCGATAGGGTAATAGCCTCCTGCCCATGGATTATGAAGTGATGTTTGATCAGAACCTAAATCGATGTGCAATCCTTCTTGATCGAAACGCTCCCAAATGTCGACTACATTTCCCAAGTAAGCAATTGATATTACTTCTTTGTTTTCTAGGGCTTTCTTTACTCTTGGTACTAATTGGTCGATATGATCAATCACTTCGTTTATCCAACCTTGCGAATGACGAATATGGGTGATTTTTGGATTTACTTCGGCACATACAGTAACACAACCTGCGATATTTCCTGCTTTAGGTTGGGCTCCACTCATGCCGCCAAGACCTGAAGTGACGAATAAGCCCCCTGTGGGTGATTTTTTAATTTTTCTAAATCCGTTTAAAACGGTGATGGTTGTGCCGTGCACTATTCCTTGAGGTCCGATGTACATATAGCTGCCTGCGGTCATTTGACCGTATTGTGATACTCCTAGGGCATTCATTTTTTCCCAATCATCTGGTTTCGAATAGTTAGGGATGACCATACCATTGGTAACTACCACTCTTGGAGCTTCTTTGTGAGAAGGGAATAATCCCATGGGATGTCCCGAGTACATGACAAGCGTTTGCTCTTCGGTCATTTCCGATAAATACTTCATGGTTAAGCGGTATTGTGCCCAGTTTTGGAATACGGCTCCATTGCCCCCATAGGTAATCAATTCGTGTGGGTGTTGCGCTACGGCATAATCCAAATTGTTTTGAATCATCAACATGATGGCTTTTGCTTGTTCGCATTTTCCAGGATATTCTGAAATAGGGCGGGCATAAATGCGGTAGTCTGGGCGAAGGCGGTACATGTAAATGCGGCCATAGGTTTCTAATTCGGCTTTGAATTCAGGAAGCAATTCGGCGTGTTGATTAGGCTCAAAATAGCGTAAGGCATTTAGTAAGGCTAACTTTTTCTCTTCTTCAGTTAGTATCTCTTTACGCTTTGGTGCGTGGTTTATTTCAGTTTCATAAGGTTTGGGTTGCGGCAACACCGCAGGAATTCCTTCTGTTATTTGTTCTTGAAATGTCATTTTTGTGTATGTGAGTTAAATCGTTAATTCATTTAGAGATAGGGATATAATGCTCTTATTTTCTAATAGTGTTTGTTTTTTTGTCAAATCCATAGGGGCAATGACGGCAACCACTTCGGCAACAATATCCCCGTTTAAGATGGTATTTTTCGGTAAAAACTCTATAGCCTTCAGGAGTTACATAGTAATCTACTCCCTCTATGGGTTTGTTTTCATTGTTTTGCTCAATCATAGTTACAAATTTAAAGACTTTATGAGTAATGTTACTAATCGATTTAAAATAATTAACTTCTACTAGGTTTCGTTTCAATTCAACTATAAAATGTTGTTTTTAAAGGAGGAAGTTTGTACTGTTTTGCTGTACTATATAGCAAAGCGCTGCTCCACTTATTTATTTTTTTAACAAACTGACTATTAAGCTATTATTTTTTTTATTTTTATGAAAAATTATACGACAATGAAAAGGCTGGTTCTAATTCTTATAGGTTTGCTATCGTGTAGTGCGCAAGCACAATTATATGTGAGTAATAATAGTTATGTATACAACAAAGGTACTGTAGTTTATGTTGGGGGTAATGTAGAATTGAATGGGGCAAATAGTACTTTATATTTGAGAAACGAAGGCCAGTTAGTGCAAGGAACTTCAGGGTCTTCGGCGAATAAAGGCATTGGAACGCTTTCCGTTTTTCAAGAGGGAACCGTTAATAATTTTTCTTATAATTACTGGTGTTCACCGGTGGGTAATGCATCCACTGCTTCAGGGAATGAAGACTTTGGAATTACAATGCTTAACGTTCCGACTACTACTACTGCTAGTACCCCTGCCACTATGATTACAAGTGATTCTGATGGACAATCAAGTGCGGGTTCTTTGGGGATTTCTACCTATTGGATATGGAAGTTTTTATCTTCTTTAACCTATTCACAATGGTTTCAATCGGGTTCTTCAACCAATATTAGTGCTGGACAAGGTTTTACCATGAAAGGAACGGCTGGGACGGATGCTACTAACGTTGCTGAGACAGCCTTGAATAATCCGGGAAGTGCGCAACGCTATGATTTTCGTGGGAAGCCTAACGATGGTAACATCACCGTTAATGTTGGTGCTAATAATTATACTTTAACGGGAAATCCTTATCCCTCGGCTATGCATGTTAATGCTTTTTTATTGGATGTAGCGAATAGTGCTTGTACTGGAGTTGCTTATTATTGGGAACAAAATAAAACGGTTAATTCGCATGTGTTGTTAGCTTATCAAGGGGGTTATGGTACCTATTCGCCTGTTTCTTTAGGTTCTAATGGGATTTATGTACCGGCTACTTTTAATACCTACAATATAGACGGGACCTTGAATGCAACAGGGGTTTCTTCTGGGCTGACTATTGAAAGAAAGTATGCTCCGATAGGGCAAGGATTTATGGTGAAAGGAAGTTCGAGTGGTTCGATAACATTAAAAAACTCGTATCGATTATTTAATAAAGAAGGTAACTATTCGCAATTTGAAAAAACTTCCTATGGTTCCTCGTCCACTGCAGCGGTCACCGATGTTGGAGGTACCGTTGAAACAATACCACAGATTCGCTTAAATACCATAATGAATAATCAATTTACTAGCCAGTTGGCCTTAGCTTTTGTAATGGAGTCTACTGATCAAGTGGATAGAGGGATTGATGCTAAAAGTCCGGTTGAAGAAAGTGTTCCCAACGATGTTTATTTTGTATTGGATAACGATCGTTATGTTATTCAAGGTTTACCCTTCAACATTGATAAGAGAATCCCAATTGGGGTTAAGTCAGCTGAAGGAGGTACCTTTACCTTTGATGCTTCTATGGTTTTGAATTTTGACGAGAGTCAGCCGATTTATATTTATGATGCGCAAGATGGAATCTATCATGATGTTAAAAATGACACTTATGAAGTTACGGTACCTGCTGGCGTGACTACCACACGTTTTGAATTGACATTTAAAAACACAACATTATCAAGTGCGACTATTACTGCAGCAAACTTTAGGATCTTCCAGAATAATCAGGACCATTTATTGACTATTTCAAACCCTAAACTAGTGGAAATAGCATCCGTAAAATTATTTGATTTAACTGGGAAATTGCTTTTTGACTACAACAATCTTGAAGTTTTAGAGCACTATTCTTTTTCTACTAATGGATTGAGTGACGCCGCCTATTTGGTGCAGGTAATTACTAAAGATAACCATAAGGTTACTCAGAAAGTAATTATCACTTCTAAATAAGACTTTTCATAGCTTGATTTCACCCCCTTTATTATTCCGAGACCTCTTGATTTTGTACCTTTGCAAAAACCTTTTTTTTGGAGAGTTATAATCAAAAAATTGTACTAGAACATTCTGACATCACCTTGTTTATTAAGCGTGAAGACTTATTGCATCCCTATGTCTCGGGTAATAAATTCAGAAAGCTAAAGTATAATTTGCTTCAGGCCAAAAAGGAAGAAAAGGAGACATTGCTTACTTTTGGTGGGGCCTATTCAAATCATATATTGGCTGTGGCTGCAGCGGGTTGTGAAAACGGTTTTAAGACAATTGGGGTAATTAGAGGAGAAGAACTGGCTGCCAAAATAGCAAGCAATCCTACTTTGCGTAAAGCCCAAGAATTTGGAATGGTATTTGAGTTTGTATCAAGAGAAGCGTACAGAGAGAAAAATAGTAAGGCATTTATCGATGCATTGGTTTTGCAATATGGAGAATTTTATATGTTGCCTGAAGGAGGAACAAATGATTGTGCGGTGAAGGGATGTGAAGAAATTCTAACCGCAGAGGATGATGTATTTGATTATATCTGTTGTGCTGTAGGTACAGGGGGTACTTTATCAGGGATCATAAATTGTTCAAAAGACAGTCAACAAGTTTTAGGTTTTCCGGCTTTGAAAGGTGAATTCTTAAGAGAAGATATTTGTAACTTTGTTACGAAATCTAACTGGACCTTACAAACGGATTATCATTTTGGAGGTTATGGGAAATGCACAACGGAATTGATTTCATTTATTAACGAATTTTATGTGCACTATAAGATTCCTTTAGATCCTGTGTATACGGGGAAAATGGTTTATGGTGTTTTGGATTTAATAGCTAAAAAAGTATTTCCAGCCCATTCAAAAATACTGATGATTCATACTGGCGGACTTCAAGGAATTGCCGGGATGAATTTGAAATTAAGACAAAACAAACAAACAGAAATAATTGTACATGATTAAGAAACTCATTTTATTGTTACTAATGATTTTAGTAGCTTCCTGTAGTACAAACCAATCGGTTGTTCGAACTACAAGACCGGACCCAAGAAAAGTGGGTCAGCCCCCTATAGTCCATCACGTTAAAAAGCCTGTTTATCGACCTGTAGGGCAAAGTAAGCCTCAAGTGATAGCAAAGACGACAAGCCCTACAGAAGCCCCAGTGGTCAATACTGATAATGATACGGGTGCCACCGTAATTTTGGAAGCTACCACTAGAGTTAAAGTTACTACTCAAATGGTATTGGCTTATATTGAAAAATATAAAGTTGTTGCCAAAGATAATATGGTACGAACGGGCATACCTGCCAGTGTGACCTTGGGTCAGGCGATTTTAGAATCGGGTGCTGGTACTGGTCCTTTGAGCGTGCAGGCGAATAACCATTTTGGCATTAAATGCCATAAGGAATGGACTGGTCCTAGTATTACTTATACGGATGATGAAGAAAATGAATGTTTTAGAAAATATCAAGATCCTAGTGAGTCTTTTCGGGATCATTCATTCTTTTTAACTAGTCGACCACGCTATGAGCCCCTTTTTCAATTGGATAAGGATGATTATAAGGAGTGGGCTAGAGGATTGAAAGCAGCGGGTTATGCGACAGACCCTAAGTACCCGGATAAATTAATTGGTTTAATAGAGAAGTATCAATTGAATAAATTTGATGCGGAGGTATTGGGTAAGGAGTTTATTCCTGTTGCCAGTATTGCCAAGAAGGAAATTGTATATGCCGATGATACGCAACGTTACACTGTGGTTAAAGGAGATACGTTGTATTCTATATCTAAGAAATTCAATATAACCATTGAGGAATTAAAAAAGAAAAATAATATAGCGGATAGTGCTTTGTCGCTAGGGCAACGAATTATCGTTAAATAGGTTTCCAAAACATAATAATAGTAAAGTTACATTACATATGATTTATCAAAGAAGTAGTCAGTTATTTGCAGCAGCTGAAAAAGTAATACCAGGAGGCGTAAATTCCCCTGTTCGTGCGTTTAAAGGAGTTGGAGGTACCCCTATATTTGCCAAAAGTGCGAAAGGTGCCTATGTTTATGACGAAGATGATAACCGTTATATTGATTATATAAATTCATGGGGACCGATGATCTTGGGTCATGCTTTTCCGCCTGTAGTTGATGCTGTTGTTGAGAGAGCGAAAAGCGGTACTTCATTTGGGATGCCTACAGAACTCGAAACGAAAATAGCTGAATTGGCCATTTCGATGGTTCCCAATATTGACAAGATTCGGTTTGTTAATTCAGGTACAGAGGCTTGTATGAGTGCGATTCGCTTAGCGCGTGGTTATACTAAAAAGGATAAAATTATAAAGTTTGCTGGTTGTTATCATGGTCATTCTGACTCTTTTTTAATTCAGGCTGGTAGTGGCGCTAGTACCTTTGGTACTCCGAACAGTCCGGGTGTGACTCAAGGAACGGCTAAAGATACTTTAATGGCTAATTACAATGATTTAGAAAATGTACGCTCTTTATTTGATTCTAATAAAGGTGAAATAGCGGCCGTAATTATTGAACCTGTGGCAGGAAACATGGGTTGTGTTCCTCCGAGTGAAGGATTTTTAAGTAGTTTGCGTGCGCTTTGTGATGCACAAAATGCCTTGTTAATTTTTGATGAAGTTATGACTGGTTTTCGATTGGCTAAAGGTGGGGCACAAGAATTGTATGGTGTCAAAGCTGACATTGTCTGTTTTGGTAAAGTTATAGGTGGTGGTTTGCCAGTAGGTGCTTTTGCGGGAAGTCATGAGATTATGAACTACTTAGCACCGCTTGGTCCTGTCTATCAAGCTGGGACCTTATCTGGAAATCCGTTGGCTATGGCGGCCGGTATAGCCATGCTTCAATCGTTAAATGCAACTGCTGGTGTTTTTGAACGTCTTGAGGAGAAAACGGCCTATTTACATCGCGGTATAGCCAAAGTCTTGAAAGAAAACAATATTGCTTTTACGATTAATAGGGTAGGTTCGATGATATCGGTGCATTTTGATGCGTCAGCTGTCGTTGACTTTCAAACGGCTAAGAAGGGCGATAACGCTACTTTTAAGCAGTTTTTTCATGGTTTACTGGGGGAAGGTATATACATAGCGCCTTCTGCTTATGAAACTTGGTTTATTTCGGATGCGTTGAGTTATGAAGATTTAGACTTTACTATAAACGCGATTAATAAAGTTGCTAAAACCTTATAAAATAAAAAAGTCCCGCAATTGCGGGACTTTTTTATTTATTTAGAATATAATTAGTTGATTAACTTAGTGTATAACGCTTTGTTTTTCTCTAATTTTTCCATTTGAACTCCGTCAAGAGTAGCTCTTATTTTAGCTTCAATAGTGCTAGATAATGCTTTCTTTCTTTCAGCAGATAAGTTTTTGTCTTCAAGCGTAGTGTACTTCAATTCAAAAAGTCTTAAGAAATTATCACTTGACGTTTGATCTAATTTTAAAAAAGTAGCTAATTCAATAGCATCTTTTTGAGCTAAATCATGAGAAGTGATGGCTTTTTTGTCTTGAGCATTTGCACTTATAGAAAATGCTATCAATAACGTTAATGCAGCAATTAATTTTTTCATTTTGATGTAGTTTTAGTGAAATAATATCCTCAAAACTAAGGTGTTTTTATTTCTTTTCAAAATTTATTTTGAATTAATTATTTCTTTATAGGTTCAAGGTCTCGTTCCATACCATTTTCTTCTCTTCTTTCCATCATTTTCTCTTTCATGTTTGCTTTACGTTCATCACGGATTTTTTCCCATTTAGCGTATTGTTCTGGCGTAAGGATTTTTTTCATTTCAGCATCAGCGGCGGCTCTTTCTTTTTCAATATAAGCTTTTGCTTCTTTTCTGATTTGTGCATTCATTTCTTTTTTCTCTTTCATCTCCGCTCTTTTGGCTTCTCTCTTTTCGTTTTCTTTAGTAACAAGCGCACGTACATCACTGATTTGTTTTTCGTTTAAATCTAAATCTTTAGTCATTCTTTTAACTTGAAGATCAACTCTCTGTTGAGGAGAAAGTTTTTCTCTTTCTGGTTTACTTCCTTCTTTTTCTTGTGCCCATGTTGTTAATCCAACTAACATTACAATGGCTAAAAACATTTTTTTCATTTTACTTTATTTTAAGATTGTATTGCAATTAGACAAAGTTGTTTGCAAAAGGTTTAATCGTTAACAAATATTTAACAATGCGGCATTGCGTTTAGGCCAGTACCTGATTATTGATTTCAATAGCTGTAATTGTGTTTTTGTAGTTGCGGAGTTGGTCTAAGATGACTTTGTTATTTATTTTAAAAAAGGTAGTTTCTGAGAATAGGGTTTCGTAATAGGTAATGCCTTCTAGTAGATTGTTTTTGAATGCGTTCCATTTTTTAATTTGATTGGCAGCGTGTTCACCAGTGAAAGAAGTTACTTCATTTATTAGATAATCAACGTACATTTTCAGTTCGTTTATAAAAACATTTGAGCGGTTTTCAGTGCTTAGAATATTGGTTTTGCCATAAATATGCTGTACCATATTGGCTAAGGAAACTTCTTTATCAAAATAGGCTAAGTTAGGTCCGGGGCAAATGATTACCCCTTGTTGTTGTCCTTTGATTTCGATTCCGTTTTCCAGGTAGGCTGCATTGACAAGACCCACACAGAGGCAGGCTTTTTCTGTGATTTTATCTTTTTGGTTTTGGTATTCTATCGCTGACAGGTTGGATTTATTTTTATGCAGTTCTTCTAGTTTACTATCTTGGTATTTTTTGGAAGCGGTACAGGTACCTTCTTCGTCTATTTCTTTGCTAAGTGCTAGTAGTCTTTTAGGACAAGAACTTCCTGCTTTGTTTTCGTTTATTCTTTTTTGTTTCCAATAGTCGTTTGAGGAACCTTTGACTGAGTTGAAGGGTACCCCTAGTGGGGAGATGTTGCTTAAATAGAAATCACATTCTTTACTTTTTGCTAATAAATCACGTGTTTCTTGATCTACGGCTGTTGCTTCGGGCACTAAAAGGAAGGGGGAGCCCCAGCCTATCGAGTCTAAATTGTATTGATTGAGTAAGAATTCGTGTTCTTCAGCCGTACCTACTCCGCCTTGTGCTGTGATTTTTAATTCTATGGGTTGGGCAGGTATTGGCAGTTCCTTTTGCGTTAGTGCTTTTACTAATAGATCGTGAGCCGATTGGATGAGTTGTTCTTTTTTGGATTTGAATTCGTCTAGGATAGGTCCCATTAAGAAGCCTTCGGTGGCAAAGGCGTGGCCTCCGCAGTTTAGACCCGATTCTATTCGGTATTCAGACACCCATAGCCCTTTTTTGGCAAGGAAGTTACCTTGAATTAGTGCTGAGCGGTAGTCGCTGACTTTTAGGATAATTTTCTTTTTGAGCTTACCGTCTTTGTCTGGGTAGAAATCGGAAAAGTTTTCAAAGTAGCTGTACAATCTTGGGTTCATTCCGGCAGACAGGACCACGGAAGAATTTAAATTGCTGTTGGCAAACCCTCTTAGCGAAGCGTGTGCATCGTTGAACTCGATGGGTAGTTGTTCTTTATCTTTGAAATTGTCTTTGTCTACTTTGGTCATGATATTGACATCGATATCGCCGGGGAACAGGTGTTCTTCTAGGTAATTTTTGATGGTTTCTTTAAGGGTTGAGCCTTCGTCTATGAACTGTTGGAGACCAAGTCGTACTTCAGAAGAACTCGGCAGCATATTGATGTAATTCTCTAAAGCGGTTTTGCTTTCGGCTAGTTCTGTTATAAAGATTTCGAATTTATTTTTTACGATGGTGTTGACTAAGTTAAGATAATGGGTAATTCGCTCTGCTCTGTAGTCGTGGAATTTTTGCGTTATTTCTTGGTAGGGCAAGCTAAATTTCTTGCTGTAAAACGCGCGCATTTTTTCGATTAATTCGTCGTCGGTGATTGAGATTACGGATGCGATGCCGTAATGTCCTACTCGGATAGGGCTGTCTATGGTATAGGCTAATCCCATTACCGGTATATGAAAAGTGTGTGTAGGTTTTACATTGCTCATGCCTGATTGTATATAATTATTCAAGGTACGAAGATTGGTAAATCAGTTGAGTAAAAATGTGATATTTATCATATGCTATTTTATAAAATCAATCCCTTAAAAATTAACAATAAAAACGTAGGATTTAAGCGGTTTAGTTTTAATTTTGCCTACGTAATTATTCCTTCGCAAGTATAGCGATAGAAGGTCGTCTAAAGCAATGGGAATAGGATAACTCTTTTTACGTTTGAACAAAATACTCCTTATAGTGGCTCTTGCTGTACTTCTGAAGCCGGTGTTTCCGGTTGTGGAGTATGCATTGAACTATGACTATATTGCTAAGGTCTTGTGTGTTAATAAGGACAAGCCGATGTTGCATTGTAATGGTAAATGTCATTTGATGAAAGAATTGGCGAAGGCAGCAGAAAGTGAGAAGCCTCTCTCTTCGGATAAAAAAGGGAGTGTTAAACAGGAAACAGAGACCTTGTATTGTGTTGGCCTTCCTAATTTTGAAGTGCGGCCTTTGTTGGCAGGGACTTCTACTAGGGTGCTTGATTGTTATATGAACTTGTATCAACGATTGGTTGGTGCTGCGGTTTATCATCCGCCCACTTTTTCTTAAATTTTATCGGTTTTATTGGGTGCAATGGCTCTGTTTTTAGAACGGACTGCTTTTGTATTGTGCCTTTATTTTACACTTATTATTTAAGAAAATCAAAACAATGAATAAAATGTTATTTGGTATTGTATTGCTATGTGCAACAGTACCCACCTATAGTCAATGTGCGTGTTGTGCAGGGGCAGGAATAGGTTCGTCGAACGGGGATTATAACAATGGTATATTAACCCTGCCAGAAGGAAAGACGGTGGTAGAGCTCTATACGGATTACCGTACCATAAAGGATGGGTCAGCACCTGAAGAAGATGAAAAATTATTGACCAGTATGTTGATTAATTCGGTTGGCGCACGTTATGGGGTCACGAAGAACTTTACGGTTTCGGCCTTAGTGCCCTATGTGAGTTTGTATACCAAAAGTGGTTCTGATGGTGGGATAGGAGATGTTATCCTTTTGGGTACTTATACTTTTTATCAAAAGGGTGCTTTTAATTTGGCTTTGCAAGGAGGAATAGAGTTGCCCACTGGGGTTCAAAAAAGTTCGGCTTTTGACAATACTACTGTGATTGTAGGTTCTGGGTCTTACGATCCCATGGCTGGTTTATTGTTTGCTAAGCGATGGGCGGATTATACTTTGAGTGGGAATGTTATGTATAAGCATACGACTCCGGGTTTTCAGCAGAATTATTACGGTAGTTTATCCGTTCAGAATCTTACGTTGTCGTATCGCATTAAAGGTGGTGGTAGTATATGTGACATGGATGCCGATGCTGCCGCCGCCGTTGAGAAGAAGGTTACTGCCTTTGGATGGAATGTATATGCGGGCTATAGTGGTGAATGGTTGGACAAGTTAAAGGAAGATGGAGTCGTGGACGATAACTCAGGTCATTATTTGGGTTTGGCGAATCTAGGTACGAATCTTTCGTATAAACAATGGGCCTTTCCCCTTACTGTATCCTTACCCGTTATCAGTCAGATGAATGGGTTGCAGAATGATTTTGGGGTTCGATTTAGGGTAGGCATTATTAGAGCCTTTTAGGTTTGGTTAAAAATTAAAAGGAACTCCGAGGAGTTCCTTTTTTTATGCTTAGTTCAGTACTACAGTTTTGTTATCGCCGTCTACGACTACTTTTGTAAGGCCGTGTTTAGCTAGTCCTTTGATGGCGGCATCCCATTTCTTACCGCTTAGTTGGGATTTATCCTTTAGTTCGGCCAGTCCTTGGTTGTTTTCTGTTTTTAGAAGGATTATGATTAGCTTTTCGTCATCGGTGAGGTCGATTTGTTTTTTCTCGGGTCTCATTTGCGGGAAGAACAGTACTTCTTGGATTGAGGCATTATTGGTTAGGAACATGATAAGGCGGTCCATTCCGATTCCTAGTCCGGAGGTAGGAGGCATTCCATATTCTAGGGCTCTTAAGAAGTCGTTGTCGATGAACTGTGTTGCTTCGTCATCGCCACGTTCGGCCAGTTTTAACTGAGCTTCGAAACGTTCTCTTTGATCGATAGGGTCATTTAATTCTGAGTAGGCGTTGGCCACTTCTTTTCCGCATACCATTAATTCGAAACGCTCCGTTAATTCAGGGTTGTCTCTATGTACTTTACAAAGCGGTGACATTTCTTTAGGATAATCGGTGATGAAGGTAGGCTGGATGAAATTCCCTTCGCATTTGGCTCCGAAGATTTCGTCTATTAGTTTGCCTTTCCCCATGGTTTCGTCTACTTCGATTCCCATTCCTTTAGCGGCATCGAAGAGTTCGCTTTCGCTTTTTCCTGAGATGTCAAAACCTGTAAATTGTTTGATGGCATCAGTCATGGTTACTCGGGCGTAGGGTGCTTTGAAGTTGACTTGGTGTTCGCCAAACGTAGCTTCGGTGGTTCCGTTTACTTCGTTGGCACAATATTCTAATAAGTTTTCTGTGAATTCCATCATCCAGTTGTAGTCTTTATAGGCTACATAAATTTCCATGGCTGTGAATTCGGGGTTATGGGTACGGTCCATTCCTTCGTTTCGGAAGTTTTTGGAGAATTCGTATACTCCGTCAAATCCGCCGACGATTAATCTTTTCAGGTATAATTCGTTGGCTATACGCATGTACAGCGGAATGTCTAGACTGTTGTGGTGGGTGATGAATGGGCGTGCTGCGGCACCCCCTGCAATGGATTGTAATACGGGAGTTTCTACTTCCATATATCCGGCGGTATTAAAGAAGTTTCGCATGGCGGTGAATAGTTTGGTTCTTTTGATGAAGACCTCTTTCACTTGCGGGTTTACTACTAAATCTACATAGCGCATACGGTAGCGCAATTCGGCGTCGTTGAAGGCATCGTGTACTTTACCGTCTTCGTCTACTTTGGGTAATGGCAGTGGGCGTAGGGTTTTGCTTAGGAAGGTAAAGTTGTTTACTCGTATGCATTTGGCTCCTACTTGGGTGGTGAATAATTCGCCGTCTATACCGATGAAGTCCCCTAGGTCGGTTAGTTTTTTGAACACTTGATTGTATAGTGTTTTGTCTTCTTCGGGGCAGATCATGTCGCGATTGAAATACAATTGGATGCGCCCTTCGCTGTCTTGAAGTTCGGCAAAGCAAGCTTTTCCTTGGTCACGAACGCTCATTAAGCGACCGGCTACAATTACGTGCTTTCCTTCTTCGAAGTTGTCCTTAACCTGTTTGGAGGTATGATTTACCGGAAATAAATTGGCTGGATAAGGGTTGATTCCTAAAGCTCTTAGGGCATTTAGTTTCTCTCTTCTGATGATTTCTTGTTCGGAAAGTTGCATATATGATTGTATTTAAGCGTGCAAAGATAAGGATTATTTAAAAATGAACTCCTTAGACGATTTGAAAAAAAATGT
>CANBOV010000023.1 GCA_947371275.1 Flavobacteriaceae bacterium
AAAAATGGCATGTTAGTTTTAAACAATATAAGATGCAAAATTATAAGTAGAGTTTTCTCTGTTGTTAATAGACAAACACCATTTATAAATACATACAAATTTGCATCCTAATTTTAATAATTACATTTGTTTTTTATCATAGAATGCGCCATCGGGGGCACTGATTATAAATCCGCGCTACCAAAATAAACTACTTATCAGAAAAAGAAAAACCCCGAAATTATATTTTGGGGTTTTCTGATTTAAGGATATCCTCTATTATTTTAAGATGATGTTTAGTATGTAATTTTAAAAACCAAAGGGCTGATTTTAATTTTAGATCACCAAAAAGGGGATGAGTGAAATGACTTTTGGCTGGAAGTTTTTCTAAATCGATTACTTGCTTTTTTGCAAGTTCTATATTCAAGATTAAACCATCCATTGAGGTACTATCCATTGGTTTAACGGATTTGGGCGCTTTTGCTTTGCCTCTTGGGATTTTATTGATTATTTGAAGTAAGAGTCGGATCTTATTAAATTTCCATCTGTAATCCTCTGGATTCGATTTTTTGAGTTCGTTAATCACTCCGTTTACTACTAAGAGACTATGTTCTACTTGCCAACCTACGGTTGATTGAGAAACCGTAGCATTTATTTTTTTGTAATCAGGAATATGTCCCTCTAATTGCGTAAGAAGCTTAAGGAGTTGTTTCATTTGACTTTAAATTTAAAATCCCAAATTATTATTTGGGATTTTATTTATTGTTATTTAACTATTTATTGTTCTCAATAATATAGTTCAAGACTTTCGTCATTAAATGCACTCGGTCCTTTCCTAGCACATTGTGTTTGTGCATAGGGTAGGCGAAGAAGTCGACTTGTTTTTGAGCTTCCACGAATTTCTTGATTAGCGCAAAATTGTTTTGCATTACTACAACGTCATCGCTGGTGCCGTGGATTAGTAATAGTTTGCCTTTTAGGTCTTTTACATAATTTAGCGTACTGGCTTCTTCGAATCCTTTAGGATTTTCGGCTGGGGTATCCATATAGCGTTCGCCGTACATTATTTCGTAGTACTTCCAGTCGGTTACCGGTCCGCCCGCCACTCCGACTTTAAACGTATCTGGTTTTCTTAGCATTAAGGAAGTCGTCATGAAGCCCCCGAAGCTCCAGCCGTGTACGGCTAGTCTATTACCATCTACAAAAGGAAGCGATTTTAAGTATTCAACGCCTTTGAGTTGGTCTTCCATTTCGTTTACTCCTAATCGACCATGGATTATGCTTTCGAAGGCGAAGCCTCTGTTGTCAGAACCTCTATTATCTACTGTGAAAACAAGGTAGCCTTGCTCAGCCATCCAATACATCCATAGGTTGGCGCCGTCTAAATAAGAGTTGGTTATCATTTGGGCATGTGGGCCACCATATACATAGACTAATACCGGGTATTTTTTAGCAGCATCGAAGTTGCTTGGTTTGATTAGGCGCGTGTATAAGTCGGTTGTCCCATCGGCCGCTTTTATGGTTTTGATTTCGGCACTCCCTAGGGTGTAGCCGTCGTATTTGTTTTTACTTACTAGGAGTGTGGTTGCTTTTCCGCTTTTATCATATAAAAGTGATTTTGAAGGAGTGCTATGATTTGAAAACTCATCAAAGAACCAGTTTCCATCGGTAGAGGCCGTTAGGGCGTGTACCCCTTGGTCTTTGGTGATTAGGGTTTGTTTCCCTTTTAGATCCACTTTGTAGGCCAGCATGTTGGTTGGATTTTCACCTGTAGCGGAGAAATAGATTTCGGTTCCGGCAGTGTTGGCTCCTAGGATTTCTCTGGCTGGGAATTTATTGGCGGTTAATTGTTTGATTAATTTACCTTCGATAGAATAGAAGTACAGGTTTTGAAAACCATCTTTTTCGCTGAACCAAACGAAGTTATTGGATTTGCTGTTAGGAAAGAAGGCCTCGTGTTCTGGTTCTACCCAGTTGTCGTTTTTCTCGTTAAGGATGGTTCTTACGTAGGCACCAGTATTCGCGTCGTATACATTGAGTGACATATCGTTTTGGCCACGGTTTAGTTCGGCTATTAGTACGTATTTTTCGTCTGGCGACCAAGATAGATTCGTTAAGTAATCATCTGTATTGCCTTTAGGGGAAATGAATACTGTTTTTTTGGAGGCTAGGTTATAGATGCCCACTTTGGGTTTTTCTGATTTTTGCCCGATCATGGGGTATTTGATGGATTGGAGTTTGCCTGGTGTTTCGGTAATATCGAGTAGCGGGTAATCGGCTACTTCGGATTGGTCTTTTTGGTAGAAGGCTAAATAGCCTGCTTTGGGTGACCAGAAGATACCTTCTTTGATTCCGAATTCGTTACGTGCAAAGAATTGACCAGATACTATAGCTTCGTTGGTTTCGTTGGTTACCGTTATTTTCTCTTTGTTGCGGTTGTAGAAAAACAGGTTATTTTTTTCGGTGAAGGCTAGATTGGTATGATTGGCATCAAACATAGTGTTCTCCTGGGTTTCGGTGGTGGCTTGGATTAGTTTGCCCGCTTTGGTTGTAACGTTATACGTATAGTAGTTACCGCCGTCACTGATTAGTAAAGTAGAAGCATCAATAAAAGACGTACCCATAAAGTTTTTTAGTTTGGTACCTAGTTCTTTATTTAAGTCGACTAAGGTAAGTAGCTCTGTGGGTTTGCTGTCTTTGGTATTGGCGATCATCATTTTGGTAAAGGTATCGGTATAATACACATAAGCCGTGGTAGATGGAATCCATTGAAATCCTTGCAGCTTATCGGCTCTGAATGCTCTGTTTTGTTGCATTACAGCCTCTTCTAAGGAAATAGTTTTTAATTGTGCTTGTGTTGTTAGCGCGATAAACAAGCTTACGAAAAGTAACATCTTTTTATTCATAATTGTAATTAGTTTGTTGTCGTAAATGTATAAAAAAAGACACACGTATGGGTGTGTCTTGTATAGGATCGCATTTTGGTCTTTAGTCGGCCAAGCGATGGAGTTTATTTTTATCTACAATTTTGATTCGTTTTCCCACTAGTTCGATAAGATTGCTTTTGTTTAATTCGGATAGTAATCGAATACAACTTTCGGTTGCTGTTCCAATCATGCCGGCTAATTCTTCGCGAGAGAGCTGTAATCTTAGTGTACCATCGGCCTCTATGCCGAAGTTATCTTCTAGATAGATTAGTGTACCCGCTAAACGTTCTTTTACGCTTTTTTGAGCCATGTCTACCATATGTCCGTCGGAGTCCTTTAAATCACCACAGATACTTTTCATTACATTCATTGAGAAGTTATTGTTTTGATTAAAGAACTGCATGATTTCAGTTTTTGGAATGAAGCAAACTTCCATGTCTTCTAGGGCCGTAGCACTTAAATTGGCTGGTTCTTCACTAATCATGGAACGTTGTCCTAACAATTCACCTGGCTTTACCAATTTGACAATTTGGTCTTTACCGTTGGAACTGAGTTTTGAAAGTTTACAAACGCCATCTTTGACGCAGTAGATTCCGTTGGTTATTTCACCTTCTTCAAAAATGGGTTCGCCTTTTTTGATTGTATAAGACGTTTTACACTCTGCCATTTTTAAGAGTTCCTCTTTCCCTAAAGCTTTTAGGGAGCTAAATTGTCTAACGATGCACTGTTCACATTTACTCATAATACAATACCATTTTTTGGACTCTACAAATATATTGAATTGTATGATAATTGTCATATTTTAATTTTAAGTATTGTTCAACCTTTGTTGTAGGTAAAAATGAGCAAATTATGAATACATCACAGTGTTTCCATTGTGGTAACGAACTCGTTAAGAAGGATGAAATTCTTTTTGATGATAAACGTTTTTGTTGTAATGGTTGTAAAACAGTTTATGAAATATTCAGTCAGCATGACTTAGGCTGTTATTATGATTTCCAATCAACACCGGGAGCCACTCCTATAGATAGTAAAGGTAAATATGATTTTTTAGCCAATGAAAGTATCGTTGACAAACTCCTGGAATTTAAAGAAAGTGGAACGCATATTGTTTCACTTTACATTCCTCATATACATTGTAGTTCGTGTATTTGGATTTTGGAAAATCTACAAAAGCTTCAACAAGGGATAAACACTTCACAAGTTAACTTCCCGCAGAAGAAAGTCCGCATCACTTACACACCCGAAAAGACTACGCTACAAGAAATTGTGGAACTATTGTGTTCGATAGGTTACGAACCCTATATCAGTTTAGAAAATTTTGATGAAGGCAAGAAGAAGGTTGACCGTTCCTTAATTTATAAGGTAGGGGTTGCCTTTTTTTGTTTTGGGAACATCATGTTATTATCGTTTCCCGAATATTTTGAGGTCAATGAATTTTGGATTGATCAGTACCGTGGGTTTTTGCGTTGGTTGATTTTTGCTTTATCGTTACCTTCTTTTCTTTATTCGGCATCGGGTTATTATGTTGCGGCCTGGAAGAGTATTAAACAGGGGATGTTGAATATTGAGATTCCGATTGCTTTGGGTATTGTGGTGATGTTTATTAGGAGCACTGTGGACATTGTTTTTAATTATGGGCAAGGATTTTTTGACAGCATGTGTGGATTGATTTTCTTCATGTTGTTGGGCAAATTATTCCAGCAGAAGACCTATGATTTTTTATCGTTTGAGCGAGATTATAAGTCCTATTTTCCTATTGCTATTACCAAGATATTGGCGGATGGAAAAGAAGAAGCAGTACAGGTTTATGATATTGAAAAGGGCGATCGCTTGTTGATTAGAAATCAAGAATTGATTCCGGTAGACGGTATCTTAATTTCTGAGTCGGCTTCAATTGATTATAGTTTTGTTACGGGAGAGGCCGTTGCTATTAAAAAGAAATCTGGGGATAAAATTTATGCTGGAGGCAAGCAGATGGGAAGTATTATTGAGATGGAAGTATTGTTTTCGGTTTCACAGAGTTACTTGACCCAGTTGTGGAGCAATGATGTTTTTCAAAAAAGAGTTGATCAAAAGCACAAATCGATAACCGATAAGATTAGTCGGTATTTCACTCCGGCCTTGTTGTTTTTGGCAATAGGCTCTTTTATGTATTGGGTATTTATCGATGTTACTACAGCATTTAATGTATTTACAGCCATATTGATTGTGGCTTGTCCGTGTGCCTTAGCCTTGACGGCACCCTTTACTTTAGGAAATGTGTTGCGAATCATGGGGAATCGAAAATTGTATTTAAAAAATGCGCTTGTAATTGAGCAATTGGCCAAAGTAGATACGATTGTTTTTGATAAAACGGGAACCATTACCACTAATGAAAAAACAGCCATTACCTATGAAGGAGCAGTGCTTACTGGTTTTGAATTACAATTATTAAAAAACACTTTACGAGGCTCTAACCATCCTTTGAGCAGAAGGCTGTATGATTATTTACCACATAAACCTAAAATGGAACTTACTCGATTTGAGGAAATAATAGGGAAAGGAATATTCGCTGTAGTGGCAGGAAGCACTGTTAAGTTAGGTTCGTCCCAGTATTTACAGCATATGAGTGAGAATACCCATAAGAAAACAAAAGTGCATGTTGAAATTGATGGGGTTTATAAGGGTAGTTATATTTTTAATAATCAATATAGAACAGGGTTAGAGCAGTTGTTTGAAAGTTTGGACAATAAATATCAATTATATGTGTTGTCTGGAGATAATGATGGGGATCGAAAGATCTTAGAAAAAATGTTGCCTGAGCGTACGGTTTTAGTTTTTAATCAAACACCGGAACTAAAATTGGGCTATATAGAAGGATTGCAAAAACAAGGTAAGAATGTGATGATGGTAGGGGATGGGTTGAATGATGCGGGAGCTTTGGCCCAGAGTAATGTAGGGCTATCCATATCGGAAAACGTCAATGTTTTTTCTCCGGCCTGTGATGGAATACTTGATGCTGTTCAGTTTAAAAAGATTGATTTTTTCTTAGGGTATTCCAAAAATGCTATGCGAACTATCTACATGAGTTTTGGTTTATCATTACTATATAATGTTGTAGGTCTAAGTTTTGCGGTTACCGGAAACTTATTACCCATTGTTGCCGCCATTATTATGCCCCTAAGCACCATTACCATCGTAAGTTTTGTCACGATAATGAGTAATTATTATGCAACAAAAAAACAAAGTTGTATCACAGTAAGTACTCATTAGACTTTATATTAAATCAAATTTTCAAGTATGATATTTATCATATTTTAAGAATAGTCCCAATAGTAACTTTGTTCACACAAATTAGAGGTATGAGTGTCATCTATTTATTAATATCCATTAGTATCGTTGTAGCCGTAGGTTTTTTATATGCTTTCTTACGAGCGGTAAAAACGGGTCAGTATGACGATGATTATACACCATCGGTCAGAATGCTATTTGATGATGAGTTAGTAAAGAAAATTCCAAAAATGGAAATTCCACCCGAGCCAAAGGTGAACGGAGCGAAGCTAAATTCCAAAACAGAGAAAATCAAAACTAGAATAAAAACCAAAACAATTTAAACAATGGAAATGCAACAATTTTATTACGACAACAAAATTGTAAAGAAGTTTCTCTACGCCAGCATCTTATTTGGCTTAGTAGGAATGTTAGTAGGCCTATTATTGGCCGTATTCTTTCTTTTCCCGAACTTAACTGACGGCGTGTCGTTTTTAAGTTTTGGTAGATTAAGACCTTTACACACTAATGCTGTAATTTTTGCTTTTGTAGGTAATGCTATGTTTGCGGGAGTATATTACTCCTTGCAACGATTACTTAAAGCGAGAATGTTCAGCAACTTTTTGAGTAATCTTCACTTTTGGGGATGGCAATTGATTATCGTTGCGGCAGCGATTACGTTACCGTTAGGGTATACTACTTCAAAAGAGTATGCCGAGTTGGAATGGCCAATTGATATAGCTATTGCTTTAATCTGGGTAGCTTTTGGTATCAATATGATTGGTACTATTTTGAAAAGAAGAGAACGTCACTTATATGTTGCTATCTGGTTTTATATAGCCACTTTTATTACGGTTGCTGTATTGCATATTTTCAACAGTTTAGAATTACCAGTATCTGCTTTAAAAAGTTACTCTGTTTATGCGGGTGTTCAAGATGCCTTAGTACAGTGGTGGTACGGACACAATGCGGTGGCCTTTTTCTTGACCACACCGTTTTTAGGAATGATGTACTATTTTGTACCTAAAGCAGCTAACCGACCGGTTTACTCTTATAGATTATCTATTATTCACTTCTGGTCTTTGATTTTTATCTACATCTGGGCTGGACCACACCACTTATTGTATTCTACGTTGCCTGATTGGGCACAGAACCTTGGAGTCGTGTTTTCAGTTATGTTGATTGCACCTTCTTGGGGAGGTATGATTAATGGCTTATTGACCTTAAGAGGTGTTTGGGATAAAGTGCGTACTGATGCGGTATTGAAATTCTTTGTAGTAGCGATTACGGGTTATGGTATGGCCACCTTTGAAGGGCCAATGTTATCTCTTAAAAATGTAAATGCTATTGCTCACTTTACTGATTGGATTATTGCACACGTTCACGTTGGAGCTTTAGCATGGAATGGATTCTTAATCTTTGGTATGATTTATTGGTTGATTCCGCGATTGACTAAGACCACCTTATATTCTGATAAATTAGCTAATTTCCATTTTTGGATTGGGACATTAGGAATAGTGTTATATGCTTTGCCAATGTATGTTGCTGGATTTACTCAGGCTTCCATGTGGAAACAATTCAAACCAGACGGAACGTTACAGTATGGTAACTTTTTAGAAACCGTTACTCAAATAATACCGATGTATTGGTTGCGAGCTGTGGGTGGTACGTTTTATTTAATTGGAATGTTAGTATTAATATACAATGTGATTAAAACGGTAAAACAAGGAAGTGAAGTAGAAGATGAATTGGCTGAAGCACCAGAATTGACTAAAATTACCGCGGGAAGACTTAAAGGAGAGAAATTCCACCCATGGTTAGAACGACGTCCTATACAATTGACTTTATTGGCTACCGTTGCCATATTGATTGGAGGTATTATTCAAATCATTCCAACGATTATGGTAAAATCAAACATACCTACGATTGCAGCGGTTAAACCTTATACACCACTTGAATTACAAGGGCGCGATTTATACATCCGTGAGGGTTGTGTGGGGTGCCACTCTCAAATGATACGTCCGTTCCGTTCAGAGGTTGTTCGTTATGGAGATTATTCTAAGTCGGGTGAATATGTTTATGACCATCCGTTCTTATGGGGATCAAAACGTACGGGTCCGGATTTACATAGAGAAGGAGGTAAGTATAATGACAACTGGCACTTTAATCATATGTGGAGTCCGCAAAGTATCTCACCAGGATCTATCATGCCAGCTTATAAATGGTTGTTTGATAATAAAGCTATGGATTATTCTTCAACAGAAGCTAAAATGAAAGCTATGAAGACATTGGGTGTTCCTTATACTGATGCTGAAATTGCCAATGCCAAAGTTAGTATTGAGAAACAATCTTCTACGATTGAGAAAAATCTATACAATGATCCTGATTTTGTAAAATCATACGAAGCCAGTAAAGCGAAAGCGGCTGCCAAAGGAGAAGCATTTGTGCCTATGAAAGACCGAGAAATTGTAGCCTTGATTGCTTATTTACAACGTTTGGGAACTGATATTAAAGTTAAAAACACTAAATAGTAAAGCACCATGTTAAAGTTTGTACAACATAATTTAGAATCTATTGCAGGCGTAGCGATATTTCCTATCATTTCCTTGCTGATTTGCTTTACTTTTTTTGTGGTTCTGTTCTTTTGGGTGTTTACCTATAAAAAAGATAAGATTCAAGAAATGAGTGAACTCCCTATCAAAGAATAATAAAACCAAAAGTTATAATCATGAAAAAATTAATTCCAGTATATGTCAGAGTACCGTTGATTTTTGCCAGTGTTTTTGGAGCATTGGAATACTTCATCGACTCAGGCGACCGTCCGGCTTTTATCAAATACCCGATGGTAGCCTTGTTTTTAGTAGTGTTTCTATTCTTATTGATTGCTATTGAAATGGTGATTAGTGCGGTAGATAATGTTACTTACCATTTGTTAACAGAAGAGCAGAAAAAAGTATTAGCAGATGCTCAATCTGTACCTTTTACTGAAAGTGCCTTCTATCAAAACATTTTGAAAAAATTGACACGTTCTAAATCTATTGAACAAGAAGCCGATGTTATGTTAGATCATAACTATGATGGTATTCGCGAGTTGGACAATGTATTACCGCCATGGTGGGTCTATTTATTCTATGGTACTATTATTTTTGCTGCAGTTTATTTGGTACGCTTCCATGTAATAGGTGATTACAACCAGGACCAAGAATTTCAAACGGAGATGCGCGAGGCTAAAGCATCGGTAGATGCTTATATGAAAACGGCTCCTGATCAAATGAATAAAGACAAAGTAACGTTATTGAAAGATGCAGCAAGTTTGGCAGCAGGTAAAGATATCTTTACTAAGAACTGTATTCCGTGTCACAAAGCGGATGCAGGAGGGCAAATTGGGCCTAACTTAACGGATCATTTTTGGATTAACGGTGGAGGCATTAAAAATGTATTCAACACTATTATGGAAGGTGGTCGTGACGGGAAAGGGATGATTTCTTGGAAAACAACCATTAGACCTTCTGATATTCAAAAAGTGGCTAGTTATGTATTGTCTTTACAAGATTCTAATCCGAAGAATGCTAAACCGACAGAACAAGAAGCCAAAGAGTGGAAAGAAGAAGCTGCACCGGCTGCTGCACCTGGGGCAAAAGCAGTTGTGGATAGTACAGCCACAAAAGTTGTTGTTAAATAATTAAAATAAACGTTTTTTTAAAACACAAAGTAATGTCTGAAGAGCAGGAAGATGATGGATTTAGAGATAGTATAAGTACTATCGATGCCAAAGGGAAAAGAGCTTGGATATTTCCGAAAATACCAAAAGGAAAATTATATGAGCGCAGAAAATGGTTAAGTTATTTCTTGCTCCTGTTTCTGTTTTCTGCGCCTTTTATAAAGATAGACCACCATCAGTTTATGATGTTCAATGTATTGGAGCGTCGTTTTAATCTTTTTGGTTTTCCTTTTTGGCCACAAGATTTCCACATATTCGTAATCATTATGATTATCGGTGTTGTTGGATTGACTTTGTTTACTGTAGCATTTGGCCGTATCTTTTGCGGTTGGTTTTGTCCGCAAACCATTTTTATGGAGATGTTGTTTCGTCGCATCGAATTTTGGATTGACGGGGATCGCGGCGCCCAAATTCGATTGGCCAAACAAGAGTGGAATGGGGAGAAAATACGAAAACGATTGACCAAATGGTTTATCTTTTTTGTGATTTCATTTTGGATTGCAAATGTGTTTTTAGCTTATTTGATTAGTAGCGACAAATTAATATTATTAGTTAAAGAAGGACCTGCCAATAATACCTCTACGCTCATCGCCTTATTAATTTTTACTGCCGTATTCTATTTTATCTACGCCTGGTTTAGAGAGCAAGTATGTATTATTGCATGTCCTTATGGTCGAATGCAAGGCGTCTTATTGGACGATAAATCCATTAATGTTGCCTATGATTATGTTAGAGGAGAAAAAGAAATCGGTAGGGCTAAATTTAATAAAAACGAAGATAGAGCTACTGCAGGAAAAGGGGACTGCATTGATTGTGGTTTGTGTGTGCATGTATGTCCGACCGGAATTGACATTCGTCATGGGACCCAATTAGAATGTACTAATTGTACGGCATGTATAGATGAGTGTGATGATATGATGGAAAAAGTAGGATTGCCTAAAGGGTTGATACGCTATGCCAGTGAGGATGAGATATTGAAAAAAGAGCCTTTCAAATTCACTACTCGTATGAAAGGATATGTGGCAATATTGGCGATATTATCTGGTGTTTTCATAGGGATGCTGTTTTTGCGAAATGAAGTAGAAGCTACGATATTGAGATTGCCTGGGCAATTGTTTCAACATAAAGGAGAAAAGATTAGTAACATATATACGTTCAAAATTATCAATAAGACCTCAGTTAATTTTGACAAAGTACATATTGAAGTAGTAAATCAAAAGGGCGAGGTAAAAATGGTTGGCCCGCGTTACTTTAAAGTGCCAAAAGAAGGCATAACTGAAGGAACTTTGTTTATAGAGATTAACCAAGTTCTATTGGAGAGTGATCGAACTAAACTAGTATTAGAAGTTTATAATGATAACAAGTTAATTGATACTGAGACTACCAATTTTTTGGGTCCGCGTAGTTTTGATTAGCACAAATTTAAAGGTATGAGAATTAAAATTAATTGGGGAACTGCAATCGTGATAGCGTTTGCTTTATTTATGAGTTTTATATTGTTTTTTGTTTTCAAAGTACAATCTGATAGCAAATACGATAATGAATTAGTTACCGAAGAGTATTATAAAAAAGAAGCTTTGGTTCAAAATGACATTAATAGCGAAAAGAATGCAAATGCATTAAGTCAAAAACTTACAGTAGCTAATAGCGCGACAGGAATTACCATAAAATTTCCAAAAGACTTGGAGTTTAAAAATATTAAAGGTACAGTATCCCTTTATAGACCGTCCAACAAAAAGTTAGATTTTGCTATCCCAATTGCATTGTCTAATTCCGATTTGCTCATACCTAAAAAGAATCTGGTGGGCGGTCTTTGGGATATTACTGTCGAATGGACTTACGAAGGGCAATCGTATTTGAATAAAGAAGAATTGTATTTTCAGCAATAATTCAACTCACCTGGTCATGCTTTATACTGCATTAATATTCGGTTTAATTTCGAGTTTGCACTGCATTGGTATGTGTGGACCGATTGCTATGATGTTGCCTGTATCGAGGAATAATCCAGCTGAAAAGGTGTTGCAGCTATTTTTATACCATGCCGGACGTTTAACTTCCTATGCATTACTAGGATTACTATTTGGTATATTAGGGAGGAGTTTATATCTAGCTGGTGTACAACAAAACATTTCTATAGGGGTAGGTATCCTTATGATTACTATAGCTTTAGTGCCTGAAAATGTAGTTGCTAAGTACAATTTTTCAAAACCCATATACAAGGTAATTTCGAAAGTTAAATCAGGATTAGGTCGGCAATTTAAAAGAAAAACGCCAGATGCGTTTTTTACGATTGGGTTGTTTAACGGGTTGTTACCTTGTGGATTAGTTTATGCAGCCTTATTTGGAGCCATTGCGATGCAAAACGTAGGTTTGGGTATGTTGTACATGATCTTATATGGAGTAGGCACTATACCTTTAATGAGTGCGGTGGTTTATATTGCTAACTTTTTAAGTTTTCCTTTCAGAAGTAAATTGCAAAAGATAGTCCCCTTGGTAACGGTAGTTATAGGGCTTTTATTTGTGCTTAGAGGTATGGGATTGGATATTCCTTATTTATCACCAGGTACTGTTCATTTGTTTGTGCAAGCCACAGCTAATTGTCATAATTAAGAAAAACAACCAAAAAAGTATATAAATGGAAAAGCATGATTTATTGCACGAGTTTCCTGAGCTTCAGGATAAAATACACGAATTAAAAATATCGGATAGTTACTTTAGAAAATTATTTGATGATTATCATGAATTAGAGCATCAAATTCATCGCATTAAGATGGGTTCTGAGGTGGCCAATGATACTTTTTTACATGAATTGAAAGCGAAGCTTCTATTTATGAAAGATGAACTATATGCCTATTTAAATAGATGATTTTTTGGAATAGAAAATAAACCACATCAAGCGATGTGGTTTATTTGAAAATATGAAAAAAAAAAATTAAACGGTCATCGAGAATAATTGTGTTTTTGGTGCATTTCGTTTCAGACGTAAATCAAATGCCATACAGATGTTTCGGACAAAGGGTTTGCCTTTTTCTGTTACGGTTAGACTATTATGAGTTAATTCGATTAAACCATCATTTTTCAATTCATCTAAATTGTATAGAATTTCAGGAAGGAGTGCATTAAAATAAAAAGCATCATTTTCCCAATTGGTATAGAATTGGCACATTAAATTTAGAATATGTTTTCTTATAATAAGATCTTCTTCCGTTAAAACATGACCTCTGAAGACCGGTAATTCATTTTTTTCTAAACGGTTATAATAGGTTTCAATTTCTTTTTCATTTTGAGCAAAAGCATACCAACTGTCACTAATAGAAGAAACGCCTAACCCAATCATTAATTGCGTTTTTGAAGCGGTATATCCCATGAAATTACGGTGTAATTTACCTTCTTTGAAAGCGGTATACATGGTGTCTTCTTTTTGGGCGAAATGATCCATTCCAATTTCTAAATAGCCTTTTTCGGCTAATAGGGTCTTACCTACTTCATATAATTGTCTTTTAGCATCATCTTTTGGAACGTCTGCATCTTTAAATCCGCGTTGACCGTTCCCTTTTATCCATGGAACATGCGCATAACTGTAGAAGGCTAATCTGTCAGGAGAAAGCGAATTGGTTTTTTCAATGGTATCAATTTCGTTTTCAAGCGTTTGAAATGGCAATCCAAAAACCAAGTCATGAGAAATGGATGTATATCCTATTTCTCTAGCCCAAAAGGTTACCTTTGCGACATTGTGAAACGGTTGAATACGATGTATAGCCGTTTGTACTTTTTCTGCATAGTCTTGTACTCCAAAACTCACTCTTCTAAAACCTAGATCAAATAATTTTTGTAAATGAGCACGTGTTGTATTGTTGGGATGCCCTTCGAAACTGAATTCGTAATGAGGTGCTTTATTGGCATTTTCTAAAATACCAGTAATTAATCGTTCTAGATTTTCAGGAGAAAAAAATGTTGGAGTTCCACCTCCTAAATGAATTTCTTTGATGATGGGTTTTTTTGGAAATAAATTACAATATAAAGTCCATTCTTTCAGTACGGCTTCAATGTAGGGATGTTCAACTTCGTGACGTTTGGTTATGCGTTTGTGACATCCACAAAAGGTACATAGACTTTCACAAAAAGGTAAATGAATATAGAGACTCAACCCTTCACTGCTATTGCTTTCTTTAAAACTTTTAATCAATGTTTGTATCCAACTTTCGGAAGAAAATGAGGATTCATCCCAGTAAGGTACCGTTGGGTAACTGGTATATCTTGGACCGGGAACATTGTATTTTTGCACTAAAGAAATTGACATAATCTTTTATTTGTAAGGTCAAAATTAGTTGGACTTTTACGAACTACAAATGACAATTGTCATATAAATTAAAAATCCTCCAATTGGAGGATTTTATATAAGTATTAAATTTTTACGGTCCAGTTAAAAGTATCTTCGGCCATTTTGTATTGTATCTTGGTGAGCTTTTCCTTTAATTGTAATGCAATTGTATTTTCTATTTTGGGTAATTCATAATAGGATTCTTTGTATTGAAAACCCACTATCGGACTTACAACGGCAGCCGTACCGGCTCCGAAGATTTCTTTAAGGCTACCATCTTTTGCAGCATCTACTAATTCTGAGACAAGCACTGATTTTACTTCAACATTTATTCCTTCTCGTTTAGCCAATTCAATTAAGCTTTTGCGCGTAACGCCATCTAGAATTCTCTCACTAGTTGGAGCCGTAAAAATAGTATCATTGATTCTGAAGAAAACATTCATGGTGCCTGCTTCTTCTAATTTAGTATGCGTAGCATCATCGGTCCAAATAATTTGTTGGAAGCCTTGTTCTTGCGCTAATTTTTGGGGGTAAAATTGAGCTGAATAATTTCCAGCGGCCTTAGCAGCTCCAATTCCGCCATTTGCGGCACGACTATAATGTTCTGCAATGATTACTTTTACTTCTCCTGAGTAATAAGAACGTGCAGGAGAGAGGATGATCATGAATCTATATTGAGTAGAAGGCTGCGCAATTACGCCAGATCCTATGGCAATCATAAAAGGTCTAATGTAAAGGGTGTTCCCTAATCCTTTTTTTACCCATTCTCTATCTAAGTCAACTATTGTTTTTAAGCCCCCGATAAAAATGTCTTCGGGTACTTCAGGCATTGCCATTCTGGTAGCTGATTTATTGAAACGTTCTAAGTTTTGGTCAGGTCTAAAAAGCCACACATCATCATTTTCATCTTTATAGGCTTTCATTCCTTCAAAAATGGCTTGACCATAGTGAAATACTTTTGCAGAAGGGTCGATTAAGAATGGTTCGTAGGGTTTAATACTAGGTTTTTGCCATTTACCTTCTTTAAAATCACATACCAACATATGGTCTGTAAAAGTATTACCGAAGGATAAATTTTCAAAATCGACTTCGTTAATTTTAGTAGCATTAGCTTTAACTATATCGATTTCGGAAGAGTTGTTTAAAGTCATTTACTTATAAGTTTTATCAAGAAAAAATGTAATAATATGATAATCAAAAAATTATATATTTTTTCTACTGATTATAGTTGTATTGTTAGTTTTTGTAAAACTAATAAAAATATGATTGTGATTTGCAACCTCTAAAAATATTGGATTTTTTTTTTAGTTTTTTATTATTTAGAAAAAATACAGTAGTATTTTTTAAAAAATGATTAAAATTAATTGTCTATTTAGTAAGAGAATTTACTAAACTGATTACATTTGTACTTCAATAAAAAAAATTATATCATGAAGAAAATAAGCATCCTACTTATTGCCCTTTTACTTATGGGAGTTACTGGTTTTGCGCAGTCTAAAGGCAAGTCATTTAATGCAAAAGATTATGCCTTATTTGGTGAGAAATTTAAAGTAACAAAGATTTTAACTAAAGATCAAATGCTTAAAAAGTATAAAAATCTTAAAAGTGGCGATACTATTGTAGTCCAATTTGAATCCAACATTAAGTCGGTTTGTAAAAAGAAAGGTTGTTGGATGAAAATGGAGTTGGCAGGCGATGATGATTCTTTTGTGAAATTTAAAGATTACAGTTTCTTCGTACCATTAAATGCTGATAATAGTAGGGCTATAGTAAATGGAAAAGCATTTGTTGACGTTGTTTCGGTTGATGAATTAAGACATTATGCTAAAGACGGCGGTAAATCTTCAGCAGAGATTGCAAAAATAACAAAACCTGAAATCACTTACTCTTTCACTGCTGATGGAGTATATATAAAAAAATAATTCAGCATGAAAAAGGCACTTTTGCTTTTACTGTTTATTGGTTTTTGTTCTTGCCAAAAGAAAGAAACAGTTAAAGAAGTAAAAAAAGAAAAGAAGGAGGAGACCAAATGTAGTTCTAGTGGAGGGAAAAAACTTGAAATGTATCAAATGTCAGAAATGGCCGCTTTGATGGAACAGATGTATGTTGACAATCAACGTTTGAAAGAACGGATTAATCAAGGCGATACTATTGGTAAATTTCCCCAGCATTTTTTAAAAATTCACAAGGCCGTCATGACAGATGAGTCTGATAATGATGCTTTTTTTAAAACCCAAGCTGCAAAGTTTATTAAAGCACAGGAGTTAATTTATAAAGATCCTAAAAATGCCAAGCAACACTTTAACACGGGTGTTGATGCATGTATACAATGCCATCAGCATAAGTGTGGTGGGCCTATACCAAGAATCAAAAAACTTTACATCAAATAATTTTTGAAACGAGAGATTGTCCAAACTAGTGATGGTTCAACAACCATTTATTTGCCGGATTGGAATGAAAGTTATCACTCCAAGCATGGGGCTATACAAGAAGCTTACCATGTTTTTATAAATAATGGACTCTACTTTGCTACTAATGAAATCGTAGGATTAGCTTCCAAAGCAGAATCTATTTCTATTTTAGAGATCGGTTTTGGCACGGGATTGAATAGCTTCATCACTTTTTTAGAAGCTGAAAAATCAGGTATTAAGATTGATTATGTTGGTGTAGAAGCGTATCCAGTACTTTTAGAAGAAGCATTGCAAATGAATTATCCGCAAGAAATTGAACCTTCTAAACGTGCTATTTTCCAACAAATGCATGAATGTGGTTGGGAACAAAAAAATGCAATGGCGGCTAATTTCACTTTAACCAAGCAAAAAAAATTATTCCAAGAGCTAGTAGATCAAAGCGTTTATGATTTGATTTATTTTGATGCATTTGGGTTTCGTGTGCAACCTGAATTATGGTCGGAAGCGCTTTTTCAAAGTATGTACGCCGCTTTGAAGGAAAAAGGAATATTAGTTACTTATGCATGTCGTACTTCCATCAAGAATGCTATGCTAACGGCAGGTTTTTCTGTAGAAAAATTACCGGGTGCTCCAGGTAAAAGAGAAATGTTGCGCGCCACCAAAGGCTTTTAAAAATTTAACATTAGCGCGCAATTATTTAACTTTTTTTTTGATTCTTTGAGGTTAATTAATAACTATTTTTGAACTATTGAATTCGTTCTTACAGTACCCTATTAACCTAATTAATTATTTTTTCAATGTCTAAAACGATGTTAGATTATACCAAGTCGGTATTAAAAAGAGTGAGTTTTGACGTCAATCTTTTTGCTAAAGAACTTGAAAAAGCGTGTAAGGTTTTATTGCCTTATGAATTAGAAGAATTAACAAACTGGCTTGTACAATTCACAAAGGAAAGGCCAGAATTACAGCATTGTATGTTGTATATCAAAAACTAATAAAACTAAAGGGAACTTAAATAGTTCCTTTTTTTATTTCTCGTGTAGGGTAATTAAAAAAAGAAATGTTTTACTAACATTAACGGATAAATTTAAATTTATATTGATGATTATGGGAAGGATGATTTATGATTATACAAAATCTAATTTAGAGCGATCTTGTAATGAGAAGGAAGTATTTATCAAGGAATTTAAAAAAGCATCTAAAGTATTAATGCCTCATGAAATTGAAAAATTAATGAATTGGTTGCATTTTTTTGCTGCAGATAAACCTGAATTGAAAGAAACAATAGAAGGTTTAAATTTAGTTTTAGTAAGTTAAAACACAAATATTTTTAAAAAAAGTGCACTTAATCGATAAAAATTGAATTTAAACGAGGTATTTACGCAAAATATATTGCGAGTTTACATTTTTTATTTTACATTTACAAAACGTTCTTACAGTAAGATAACCCCAAATCTTAACCATTATGCCTAGAATGATCTATGATTACACAAAATCGGTACTCGAAAGAGTGAGTTTCGACCCGATTCTTTTTGCAAAAGAATTAAAAAAAGCAGTAAGAAACCTACTGCCTTATGAGGTTGAACAATTAAAAAAATGGCTTCAATACTTCATTAATGAACATCCAGAACTGAAGCAATGTTTAACAGTAGTTAGTTAAAAAGAAAAAAATAAGGAGTTGGTGCAACAGCTCCTTATTTTTTTTGTAGAGGACTTATTATTTGTACATTTTGAAAAGCAATTGCTCCTTTAATGACTCCGGTTATTGTTGAACGAAGTGCATCTATGATGTGTATTTTTAATTCATTTTTAGGAAAAATCAAACTAACTTCTCTAGCAGGTTTCGGTTCAACAAAGTGTTTTAGTTTTAATTGATCTTTTTCACTTAAATTCAAGGTGTGCAAATAAGGGAGTAAAGTAGTTCCTAATCCTTCATCAGCCAATTTTATCAGTGTTTCAAAACTTCCGCTTTCTATTTGAAAATGATTTTTTTCATTTTGATTTTGGTTTTTGCACAAATTCAATATTCCATCTCTAAAACAATGACCGTCTTGCAGTAATAAAATCTCATCTAGATTTAAATCGCTAATTTCAATTTCTTTCTTTTGAAACACTTGATGGTTTTCTGGGATGTAGGCAACGAAAGGTTCGAAATACAATACAATTTCTTTTATTTTGTCTTCTTCCAAAGGAGTTGCTGCAATGGCAGCATCTAAATGTCCGTTTTTAAGTTTTTCAATAATATCATTAGTATTTAATTCTTCAATGATTAACTTTACTTTAGGATATTTTTTTATGAAATTATTCAAGAACATAGGGAGTAGTGTAGGCATTATGGTAGGTATAATTCCTAGGCGAAACTCGCCACCAATAAACCCTTTTTGTTGGTCTACAATGTCTTGAATTCTATCAGCTTCATTAACGATGTTTTTTGATTGATTTACAATTTTCAGTCCGATTTCTGTTAGTTGAATTGGTTTCTTTGTTCTGTCAAATATTTGAATGTCTAATTCTTCTTCTACTTTTTGGATTTGCATGCTTAAAGTGGGTTGCGTGACAAAACATTTTTCAGCAGCAAGTGTAAAGTTTTTATGTTCAGCAACTGCCAAAACATATTTGAGTTGTGTAATAGTCATTTATAGTAAAATTTGATGCAAATATAAAAACTATCAATTTAATTTATAACAAGTGGCTAGGGTTATTTTTAATTTTGTTGTCAATATTATTTAATTTAGGATGACATGAAAATTAATAGCCTTGGATTAACCAAAAAAGAAGCAGAAGTATTGTATTCGGAACACAATACCTTATTGGCTAATTTCCAAATTAACTATTAAAACTAAAGAGGTTTACAATGGAATATAGGCGGTAAACGATTTTTATATTTGCACTTAAAACTTGGGGAATTGTAGACTACTAGTCAGCTTAAAATTGATATTATCGCTGAGTGGTTATTAACTATAGGAGAAAGACTATAACACAATTTTGAGGGTATTTGTCTTATAAGACTGTTAAAATCGAGTAAAGCATTCACAATGATGAAGTGGCAATTGCATTGCTGAACAAGAAAAGACTATTTGGATGTTGAGGGACTAGTTAGAATAGTAATGTTAAAGTTTTTATAATTGCCATTTAGTCGTAAACTGAATGGCTATTTTTGCCTTATGAAAATCTTTTCTAGTTTATTATTATTGTTTTTCATCTCTTTTCTCTCGGCACCGACTATAGTGACCTTAATAGAAAAGAATACTGATATTTCTGTATTCTACAGTTTTTCAGAAGAAGACATGCATAAAGATTTAAAAGAAATAAAAGCTAATATTAAAGAAGAAGCAGACTTTGCGATCTACTATTGGTATCCTTGTAAAAAATCCAAAATCATATTCGAAAATTTATCAAAACACGATAACGTTTTTGCTACTATTTTTTCTCCACCACCCGAATTCGTTTAGTACATCATTGGATTTGTTTCGCCTAGTCGAAGCTATTTTGTATTAAATAAATTTATTGGTATGACTAAAAAAATTAATCTTTTGTCGAACCTTAAATCTGATTTTGCTTCAGGTTTAGTGGTTTTTTTGGTGGCATTGCCGCTATGTCTTGGTATTGCAATGGCCAGTGGAGCCCCCTTATTTTCGGGTATTATTTCTGGGATCGTTGGCGGAATACTTGTTGGTTATCTCAGTAAGTCCCATTTGAGTGTTTCTGGACCAGCTGCAGGTTTAACAGCTATAGTTTTAACGGCTATAACTGATTTGGGAGCTTTTAATGTTTTTCTTTTGGCTGTTTTATTAGCAGGAGTACTACAATTGACTTTGGGGTTTATTAAAGCAGGATCTATATCCAATTACTTTCCAACCAATGTAATTGAAGGAATGTTGGCCGGAATCGGCGTTATTATTTTTCTCAAGCAAATCCCTCACGCTTTTGGTTACGACCCTGATTATGAAGGAGACATGGGCTTCTTGCAGCCTGATGGTCAGAATACTTTTTCCGAATTAATTTCGGTATTGAATCATGTTCAATTGGGTTCAATTGTGATTACCATTATTTCATTATTCATCCTAATTATTTGGAATAAAATTGAATTTCTTAAACAGTTGAAGTTGGTACCTGCGGCATTGGTTGCTGTTATGGTTAGTATCATTCTAAATGAATTTTTTATTCAATTTGGGAGTGCTTTAGAAATACCTAAAGACCATTTGGTGAGTTTACCCGTACCCACGTCATTACTCGAGTTTAAGAGCATTATTGTTTTACCAGACTTCTCCTTTATTGCAAATCCTAAAGTTTGGATTGTTGCTATTACAATCGCTGTTGTAGCTTCTATTGAAACATTATTATGTATTGAAGCTGCTGATAGAATGGATGTACAAAAAAGATATACAGATACTAACAACGAGCTTAAAGCACAGGGTATTGGTAATATTATAAGTGCTTTATTAGGCGGCTTGCCTATGACTTCGGTAGTTGTTAGAACTACAGCAAATGCTACTGCTGGAGCTAAATCAAAAATGTCCGCTATTATACACGGTTTATTGTTACTAGTAAGTGTAATTACGATTCCACTAGTTTTGAACAAAATCCCATTGGCTACTTTGGCGGCCGTTTTATTATTGGTAGGTTACAAGTTGGCCAACCCTAAAATAATCAAGTATTTTTGGGTTAAAGGGAAATATCAATTTACTCCCTTTATGGCCACATTTGCGGCAGTTGTATTTACGGATTTGTTAAAAGGAGTAGCCCTTGGAATGATTATCAGTGTTATTTTTGTTTTGAAAGGAAATATGAAACGAGCTTATCTTTTTAGAAAAGAAGCGTATACCGACGGAGATGTTATTCACATAGATTTGGCGCAGGAAGTATCTTTTTTAAATAAAGCAGCTATTAAAACAACGTTAAACACAATTCCGTATAATTCTAAAGTGATTATCAATGCTTCAGATACGGTCTATATAGCTCATGATATATTGGAATTGATAAAAGAATTCAAAAAAGTCAGGGCAAAAGAAAATAATATAAAAGTAAAATTAGTCGGATTCAAGGAAGCGTACGATTTATTGAATACCGGCGAAGAAGAAAAACACGTATTTATTGAACACAAATAAGATAAACTATTATGAAAGCACATACATTAGAAACTCAATCCTCATTAACCCCCTACAAAGCACTGCAATTTTTAAAAGAGGGAAACCAACGATTTATGAGTAATTTAAAGGTAAACAGAAACCTTTTAGAACAAGTAAATGATACCAAAAATGGGCAATTCCCTTTTGCCATTATTTTAAGTTGTATTGATTCACGTACTTCTGCCGAGTTGATTTTTGATCAAGGACTTGGCGATGTATTTAGCGTTAGAATTGCTGGGAATATTTTGAATGAGGATATCATTGGAAGTATGGAGTTTGCCTGTAAAGTGGCCGGGTCAAAATTAGTCGTTGTTTTAGGTCACAGTAAATGTGGTGCTATTAACGGAGCTTGTAAGGATGTGAAAATGGGACATCTAACAGGATTATTAGACAAAATAAAACCTGCTGTAAAGGAAGTAGCTGCCAAAAGAAAATCTACCGAAGTAACCGCAGATTTTGTTGAGGAAGTAGCCCATTTTAATGTAATACAAACGATGGACGAAATTTTGAATCGCAGCGGTGTATTAAAAGAGATGTTTGATAATGGAGAAGTTGGCTTTGCTGGGGGGTATTATGATATTGATACGGGTGAAGTAGCATTTTTAAAAGAAATTCTCCACGATTAATACTTCTGGTTATCATAGATTAAAGTCGCTTTAGGGCGGCTTTTTTCTTAACCTTCATTCTCGTTGAAAGCAGAAGGAAGCAATTTAGGTATGAATTTAATTAAAATGGGCAGTAATAAACTACCACCTGGCAGAAGGAATATAGTTAATGATGGAACTGTTTTACAGATATCGAGTAGTTGTTTCTTTATTTTTTTCTTTTCTTCTTTGTCTAAGTCCTTATGGGTCGATTTGGCTAAAAGTTGCATTAGCTCCTTGCTTTCGGTGATTTCTTTTAGGAATCTATTTTTATTTCTTTTGATTAAGACTACAACACTATCGGTAGTTTGGTCATAGAAATTTTTAACAGGATTAGAATTATTGAAGTAGGGAATTTCTTTTTTATATAGTGATATAAAACTATTGACAAACTGAATGCTTTCAAGCACAAATTGATCAGCTATACCTAGTTTTTCACCTAATTTATATAAGAAATAGCGTTCTTCGTTTTCTACTTTTTCATCACTCCACAAACTGATTCCGGCTAAGTCTATTATATAATATTTTTCTAAATCATTTTGTAAATAACTTAAATCGATATCGTCTATTGTTGCCGAAGTAGTTGTCGAAAATTTATTATAACGAACAGAGGATTCAAAAAGTTTTTGCAGTAAATCATCATGAGTTGAAATTCCGGTTTTTGTTTTTAATGAAATTGAAACCACACTGATGACGATATCTTCTATTCTATTAAAATATTTTTCGGGTAGTTGCCCTATTTCTAAATATTGCTTGAAGGCTAAAATATCTATGAAAAGTAGTGCGTTAGTAATGACATGGGAAAAGTTCTTGCTGAAAACATCTTCGTTCGTTTGTACCCTTTCATGAATAATCTTTTCTAATTTACTGGAAGGAGAACTTGTTGGTAACATTTTTTGCAAAGGATTGAATCCTTTTGGACTTAATAAATTGTAAAATGCTACGGTTTCATTGATAAAATTTTCAAAGTCATTGTTCTGCTTGGTCAGTCGGTAGAGTTGAAACAAGGAATTGAGCATTCCGATTTTAGAGATTTCTTCGGGAAGTCGGTCTTTCAGTTCGATTGGTTGTTCTGAATCAAAACTTATAATATGACCGAAGATGAATCCTGTAGCTCGGGTTTGCGTGTAGAACGACAATGCCTCATTATAGTAATGGGGCGATAAAGGTTGCTGTTCAGCAAAGTATTTATCAATCCAACCGTGAACCGAGGGGTTAATCATCTTATAATCATTTGGAAGTACAAATCTAAACCATTTTTGTAAAGTCAAGGTAAGCTTAAGGGTATCAAATTTAAAAGGTACCTCTAGCCTTGATGTTTTGTTCGCAAAGTAAAATGATTTCTGCTATTCGGCTTTGGCGGGTTTCGGGTCTTTTGGCTTGGTTTAACCAATACAGGTAACTTTTTTTATAGGTTTTACTAAAGGCATTGAAGTTGTCCAAGGCTAATTTGTTGGTATGAAAAGCCAATTCTAAATCTTTGGGCACTTCTAATGCTTCGACTAGGTCCAGTGCTTCCCACGAACCGTTTTGTTTGGCAATTTCTATGATGCTCAAGCCACTTTCGTGCATTTGGCTTTCAGCTAGGAGCTTTTGGATGTAGTTTTTGTTGACTTTACTCCAAACACTTTTTTCCTTACGTGGGGTAAACTTTTGTCTTCTGCGGTGGTCGTCGATCTTTTTCACGGTAGAATCAATCCAACCGTAGCACAGGGCTACTTGAACGGCTTCTTCCCAGCGCATGCTTTCAAATGGGCTATCAACTTTATAAAAGATTAGGTATACTCCTAGCGACGAGTGGTGATTTTCATGCAACCACTCGCGCCATTCATGAGCATTTTTGAAGTATAAATGTTCTTTATCTTCCAAAGAATATTTATTTTATTATCGCAGAACAAGCTACACGCGCCCCAGCATTACCGGTTGGTTGTGTAGTGAAATCATCGGGTTTGTCGTGAACAATTAGTCCTTTGCCTAAAACATCTTTAGTAGCATCACCACAGCCAATACACCATTCGTCTGTTTTTAAAGTAATCGTACCATTACCATCGGCATCCGCAGTAAAGTTACCTATATCTCCTTTGTGGTGCTCGGCATCGGTCCATTTGCCATGTTTTTTGAATGTAGGATTCCAATGTCCGCCAGCAGAAGCAGCATCGGCAGCTGAACAATCTGCTTTTTCATGAATGTGAATGGCATGAACACCCGGTTTTAAGCCTGATAATTTAGCCGTAAAGGTAACGCTACCGTCTTTTTCAGTAAAAACGGCTGTACCGGTCACACCGCTGTTGTTTTTGGATTCAAAAGCTATGTTAAGCTTGTTGGCGGTGGCATTGGCAGTTGGACTTTTACATCCCAATACCACTAGCCCCATGACCGTAATTCCGTAAAGTAATTTTTTCATAATCATTTCTTTTTTTGAACTATAAAAGTACGCAATTGGGAGTAGGCAATTGCTTTAATTAACTTAAAATTTATTTTGTCTTTTCACCAACAAAATAGTCATTTTGCAATTTAAACAATACATTGAAGGTTGTTAAGCTGCCATAAATACGGGTTATGTATTGTTGTAATTCTACTTTTTCTATTTCTTCTAGCTTACTGGCATTTATTTTTTGTTCCATCACCCTTAGTCGGTCGCGTAGCATTACTATTTTGTGGAAAAAGATATCGATGGGCACATCCTTTCCTGCTACACCGGCTTGTCCTGGTTCTAGTTTCATGTTCCCGCCTTTCCATTTATCGGCAATCGCAACAGGTTCGCCCAAGCCATTCCATTTTTTTAAGATGGATAAAAGGCTTTGTTCTACATCATAAAAACTGACGGTGTCCACTTCATTTTCGGCGGCTTCGATGACGTCAAATTCGCTGTCAATGGCGATCGTTTCTAATCCGCCGTCTATAAATGTTACCCAATATTCTTTAGAAGATACATTGGTTACTACACCTTTACCATATTCGGTATGATTGATTCTAGAGCCTATTCCTAATAGTTTCATATAAATTAAATTTAGCTTAGTTGTATTAAGGCACTAAAATAGGGATTTGTAGGAAATAAAAAAAAATCGATGATTAAATAAGACTTCCTTTTTGGATTTACTTAATTCAATTACCTTTGAAACATAAAATTGAATAATCATGTCTAAAAAAGCAAAAGCATTTCTATATAATCTTTTAGGTTTCGCTATATTATTTATCGGATTTCGCTACTTAATAGCCCATTATACGGGACTAACAGGAATCTGGATTCCTTTAACTGCTTTTATGGTCGGTACTTTGACCGCACCAAAATTTCAAGCAATTCAAACCCCAGATGGTGAAAAGTTGTTTATGCGATGGATTGTTTTAAAAGGAGTGAAGGAAATTAAATAAGTGAGTAGTCGCTTATTTTTTCTTTTTCGCTGCTGGTGTTGGAATAACTTTGGGTTTGACCGTTGATTTATATAACGGAATAAAATAGGAAACGGTGTAGTTGAATCCTACGCCAAAGTTCCCGTTATAGGTACGATTAAAACCAGGGATGTATAAGTTGTCAAAATTATCGGGTTTCTTTTGAGAGAGTAATCGATTGACCCTAAGGCTAAAGCCGATGAATACATTATTGAATACTTTTGCTTTCATACCGGCTACAATTTCAATCCATTGGGCTGATAATCCCTTATAAACAAGTCCAGAAGACACTTCTGGCACCGTACCAAAATAAGGATAGGTATTATAAAGTGTGTAGCTATTCAATGTTTGGCTAAAACTGCTCACCCCGTAGCGCATTCCTAACGAAATCACATTTTCCATAGTACCCCAGTTTTCATAGGTGTTGTAATCAAACCCCACTTTTAAATAGGTACCTTTTGTGGTAAAATTTAAACGGTCATCGTCTACAGTTTTATTTTCATTCCCTATTTCGCCCGCAATGAAATGACGACGGGTTAGGCGATAATCACCTACCAATTCTAATCCACGATAGTCTTTTTCATAAAACGAACGGGTTAGTTTGAATAAATCAACGCCCAAGCGCAATCCGTAGCGTTCTTTTTTGGGAACGATGCTGTCTTTTTTAATGCTATCAGTTTTGGTTGTTTTCTTTTCCTGAGCGATACCCGAAAAAGAGAGCAACACTAGGGCCAGACTAAAAGTAAATCTTAATATGTGTTTCATTTTCGGTGGTAATTGAGGTTGTTTCAACGGTTAGGTTTTGAATCCAAACAGTATCGGGTGTGGTTGCATCAGTATAGACAACTCCATAAGGATTGTTTAGTTCATAGATTGTTCTGAAACCGCAGGCTCTTGATACATAAGCTGTATTAGCTGTATAATTAAATACTACTATATCTTCATTCGGACTGGAGCTTGTACTGGCACTATTGAGGATAAAGTGATATACTGTTGAAGTAGTGCTTGGATTCAACGGTAATTTAATTTTACTCACACCGTTGTAGGTGCCCAAGTCTAAATTATTGTAGGATCCATCGCCGGTTACTTTTAAGCTTACTACATTTTTCAAGGTACCCGGATTGGAGATGTCATAGAATTCTACAATCAATCTTGGCGTAGTATCCTCGGTACAGACATCATCCTTCTCGCAGCTGGAGAGCGACAGCATTACTACTAATAAAAAGAAAATCTTTTTCATTAAAATTATTTTTAAGTCAGTTTGCCAGCGCGCCACCTGGCCATTTAGCTAAAACAGTCCACTGGACAGTTTCTTAACGCTCACGTCTTACCAAAAGTACAACATTTTCCACATGATGCGTTTGCGGGAACATATCCACAGGACGTACACGGGCCACTTTATAGTGTTCGTCCATCAAAGCCAAGTCACGGGCTTGGGTAGCCGAGTTGCAACTCACATACACGATCCGTTGCGCTCCAATTTTCAGTAATTGTTCTACAACATCTTTATGCATACCATCTCTTGGTGGGTCGGTGATGACTACATCGGGTTGGCCATGCTGCGCAATGAAGTCATCATTGAACACGTTTTTCATATCGCCAACGTAGAATTCGCAATTCGTAATGCTATTGCGTTTTGCATTTTCTTTAGCATCGGTAATAGCTTCGGGTACGGCTTCCACACCAATCACTTTTTTGGCTTGTTTGGAAACAAACTGGGCGATGGTTCCGGTACCGGTGTATAGATCGTAAACCACTTCATCTCCGGTTAATCCTGCAAACTCACGGGTGATTTTATAAAGCTCGTAGGCTTGGTCTGAATTGGTTTGGTAAAACGATTTGGCGTTAATGCTAAAGTGTAGGCCTTCCATTTCTTCCAAGATAAAGTCTCTTCCTTTGTACAACTTAATGTCTTGGTCGTATAAGGTATCATTGGCCTTGCCATTGATGACATATTGCAAAGAGGTGATTTGTGGGAACTGCTCGGCAATATGATTTAAGAGTACTTCTCGTTGTGCTTTATCTTCTCTATAGAACTGCAGCAGCACCATGATTTCGCCTGTAGAAGCAGTACGTATCATCAAGGTTCGTAGCAATCCTTCGTGACTGCGCGCATTGAAAAAGGCAATGTCATTTTCGGTAGCAAATCGTTTGATTTCGTTTCTAATAGCATTAGACGGGTCTTCTTGTAAATGACACTTTTCAATGTCCAAGATTTTATCCCACATGCGAGGAATGTGAAACCCAAGGGCATTTTTGTTGTCAAATTCTACACCCGATTGTATTTCGGCATCGGTCATCCAGCGGGTGTCAGAGAAACCAAATTCCATTTTGTTGCGGTAAAAGAACTGTTTGGTCGAGCCTAAAATAGGTTCGAAGTCGGGCAACTCAATTTTGCCAATGCGTTTTAAGTTATTGTAGACTTCTTGATTCTTGTAGAACAACTGTTGGTCGTACTTCATGTTTTGCCATTTGCAACCTCCGCAGGCACCAAAGTGCTGGCACACGGGCTCCACACGGTGTTCTGAGTAGGTGTGAAAGTTGATGGCTTTGCCTTCGAAATAGGATTTACGTTTCTTAAGAGTTTGTACATCCACCACATCGCCAGGAACGACATTGGGGATAAAGATGACTTGACCTTCCGGGGCTTTGGCTACGGATACGCCTTTGGCACCTGCATCTAAAACCGTAATATTTTCAAATATGACTTTGTTGGTTACTTTTCTTCCCATAGCGCAAAAATAAACTATTGGCTAAAAACGAACTGCCATTTCGATAAATTATTTTTAGGGGGAATTAAAACCTAAAAAAAGACGCTGCCCTAGTTGTAATTGTATTTAGTATATTTGAGGATTAAGATATTTCAAATTTTATTTACATGACCACTCACTTAGCACTACTCCGCGGCATTAACGTCTCTGGACATAAAATGATCAATATGGTCGCTTTGAAAAAAGCCTTGGAAGCCATTGGGTTTATTAATGTGGTGACGTACATACAGTCGGGCAACGTGTTTGTCGATACGGAGGAGGAGAGTCCCGCTAAGGTGGGCTTCCTTATTAAACAAGAAATCTTTAAGGAGTTTGGACACGACGTTCCCGTCATTGTGATAGGGCAGGAGGATTTGCAGGCTTGTCTAGACCGCAATAATTTCTTGAATGCTCGAGAGGTGGATTTAAAGAAACTGTATGTGTCTTTTATTTCGGCCGAGTTGCCATCAAACATGATTACCCAACTCAACCTTAATTTTATCAAGCCCGATGAAATTCAGCTTGATGGTAAGCGCATTTATTTAAAGTATGATGTTTCGCCTGCCAAAACCCGACTAGACAATAAATGGATTGAGAAAAACATGAATGTGATGTCTACTACCCGCAATTGGAACACGGTGAATGTATTATTGAAAATGTTTCAAGAAAGAGTCTAGTTGGTGGCGGAATTAGCTGTAAATTAGCCTTAAAATCTACAAAGTGAAACGTCCCAATAAGTTTATACGTTTTTGGAACATACTGGGTCCGGGACTCATAACCGGTGCCAGTGATGACGATCCATCGGGGATTGCTACTTATAGTCAGGCGGGTGCGGCTTATGGATTGTCAACGCTTTGGACGGCCCTTATTGCTTTTCCTTTAATGGCGGCTATCCAACAAATGTGTGCCAAGATAGGATTAGTTACTTCCCAAGGTTTGACTGGTGCCTTAAAAACCCATTATCCTAAGCCTGTGTTGTATTTAATGTTGGTTTTCAGTTTTCCTGCCATCGTAATGAATATTGGCGCTGATATCGCCGGAATGGGAGCGGTAGGGAATTTATTGTTTCCTAAGATTGAAGCCACCTATTTTAGTGTGGTATTCACCATTTTACTTTTGTTTCTCATTATTTATTTGCCTTATCAAAGAATAGCCGCTATTCTTAAGTACCTATGTATTGTTTTGCTGGTTTACTTGATTGTGCCCTTTTTGTATAAACAAGATTGGCTCGATATCGCTAAGAATACCCTCATACCGACTATTCAATTCAATAAAGAGTTTGTGGCCGTATTGGTAGGCATATTGGGGACTACTATTTCGCCCTATCTCTTTTTTTGGCAAGCCTCGATGGAGGTAGAGGAAATGGCACATAAGAAAAGCCATTTGATGGTCAACAAAAAAATCATACATGATATGAAACAGGATGTTGATTTTGGAATGTCCTTTTCGGGAGTGGTGATGTTTTTTATTATTTTAACCACAGGAACCGTATTGTATAAAGGAGGGATACACCAAATCGATACGGTGGAACAAGCCGCTGCGGCTTTAAAACCCTTGGCAGGAAATTTTGCTTATTTGCTTTTTGCTATTGGAGTTATTGGTACTGGGCTTTTGGCAATACCTGTACTTAGTGGTTCTTTATCCTACATCATTACGGAGACCTTTGGATGGGAGCAAGGATTGGATAAGAAATTCCATGAAGCCAAAGCGTTTTATATCGTGATGGCAATTTCACTAATCTTAGGCTTGTCACTCAATTATATTGGTATCTCGCCCGTCAAAGCCCTTATCTATACCGCCATACTCTACGGACTAACGGCTCCTGTGCTGATTGCCATTATTCTCCATATTTCTAATAATAAGACGGTGATGGGAAAATTTACCAATAGCACTATGTCTAATATTCTGGGCTTTGCCGCCTTACTTATTATGACCGTTGCTGCGGGAGCACTACTTTATTTACAGTTTTAGACCATTAGGAATTAGGAATTTATCATTCGTAATTCACAATTAAATTATACTTTTGTCAACCTATGGATGATTTCTCTCCACTAAGAAGGAATGGCTAATTTACCAATAATCTGAAACGAGATCAGATTACAATTTGAATTACAATGTCAGTTTTAGAAAAATTAACTTCCGCCGATGCCATTGCATTAGAAGATCAGTATGGAGCCCACAATTATCACCCGTTACCCGTAGTGCTTAGTAGAGGAGAAGGAGTCTACGTATGGGATGTAGAAGGTAAAAAATACTATGATTTCCTTTCGGCTTATTCAGCGGTGAACCAAGGACACTGTCACCCTAAGATAGTAGGGGCTATAGTGCAACAAGCTCAAACCTTAACCCTAACTTCCCGCGCGTTTTACAATGACAAATTGGGCGCTTATGAAGAATATGTAACCAAGTACTTTGGTTTTGACAAAGTATTACCTATGAATACGGGTGCCGAAGCGGTAGAAACGGCTTTGAAACTATGTAGAAAATGGGCTTACGAGAGAAAAGGAATACACGAAAATGAAGCCCAAATCATCGTATGTGAAGGCAATTTCCATGGAAGAACAACGACCATTATTTCATTCTCTAACGATGAAAATGCGCGTAAAAACTTTGGACCTTACACGGCTGGATTTATAAAAATACCTTATGACGATATTGAAGCTTTAGAACAAGCGATTACCTCTACTAAAAACATCGCTGGATTCCTAGTAGAACCAATTCAAGGAGAAGCTGGTGTATATGTGCCTAGTGAAGATTATTTGACTAGAGCTAAAGCCTTATGTGAAGCAAATAACGTATTGTTTATCGCGGATGAGGTTCAAACTGGAATTGCTCGTACGGGTTCATTATTGGCTGTATGCGGTAACTGTAGTTGTGAAAACCACTGCGAAAAACAAGCTTCCTATGTGACTCCCGATATATTAATCTTGGGCAAAGCCTTGTCTGGTGGCGCTTATCCCGTATCGGCAGTATTAGCCAATGATTCAATTATGAATGTTATTAAGCCAGGCCAGCACGGATCGACTTTTGGAGGAAACCCTATTGCAGCTGCGGTAGCCATGGCTGCTTTGGATGTGGTAAGTGAAGAGCAATTGGCTTTGAACGCAAGACGTTTAGGAAAGCTTTTCCGAGCCGAATTAGCAAAGTATATAGAAACTTCTACCATTGCTACTTTAGTGCGTGGAAAAGGCTTATTAAATGCTGTGGTAATCAATGATACCGAGGAAAGCGATACGGCATGGAACATCTGTATGGCGCTGCGAGATAACGGCTTGTTGGCCAAACCTACTCATGGCAATATCATCCGATTTGCACCACCATTGGTCATGAACGAAGCTCAATTGCTTGATTGCGTTTCTATCATTACGAAGACCCTTAAACAGTTTGAGAAATAATAAAAAAAAAGTCCCCGACCGTTGGGGACTTTTTTTTAACAAATTAATGTGGCATTAAATGTCGCATTTTTTCTTGCATTAAAACAGGGTTTTGAAAGGCATCCAGACCAATGTAGGCGAACATTCCAATAATCAATAGGAGATACAATACACTTAATACTAATCCTATGATGGCTAATATGCGACCGGTATTTAAGTTAGAATAATTGGTGTATAGAGCAGGGTTTTGATTGTAAGCAGCCCGATCTTTTTTGGCTAAAATAAGCGCTACGATTCCTAAAATGATTCCGAAGATACCATAACAACAAAAGGTAAGGATGGATAATATTCCTAGCACCAATACAGCGCTTGCATTGGGAAGTTTTTGTTTTGTTTCGAAATTTGAGAAGTCAGATTGTTCCATAAATTATGATTTAGTTAATAGTGAGTTAATTTGTAAATATAGGATACTACTAGGATTACCGCATTGAGCAGTGCCATCCCTATAATCGCTTTGTGATAATTTCGGGCTTTGTCTACAAAGTGCAAACCAATGCAAGCAAGTAAAACGAGGGAAGTGTATAAAGCAGGGAATAAATGAAAGGCTCCTATAAAATCTCCTTTCGTGGCTAATAAAATGGCACGTTGCATCCCACAACCAAAACATTCCACACCAAAAAGCTTTTTATTTAAGCAAGGCAACAGGTATTTTTCCATGCATTTTTTATTAGTACAACAATTTTACTAATTAATTTTTAAATTGAGGTTACCTTGATAAAGTTTTATAAATTTGGCTATGAAAAAATTGATACTTCCTGTAATGTTCTTGGCTATCTTGGCAGGCTTATACGAACAATCTAAAGAGCGGCCTAATATCTATATTCAGATTGTAGCACTGGTGGTATTCATGTATGGCATGATGCAATTGAGTGCCAAGACACCCAGTAAACATGTAGAACCTGAAAACGAAGAAGAAGATGCTAACTAAAGGCGATAAGGTATCGGTACTGGACGATGCTATTGACGGTATAGTCTTAGAAGTAAAAGGTAACGAGGTAGTCATAGAAACCACAGATGGGTTTAACATGAATTTCAAGAGCAGTGAGCTTATTAAGACAGAAGGCCATAGTGCTATGAATTTTAGTTTTAATAAAAACCAAGTGATTAGTGAAAAGGAAGTGCCTAAGCCCAATTATATAAATAAGGAAAAGAAATCTAAAAAAGAAGTCCCTGTACCTGAGTTTGATTTACATATCGAAAAGCTTGTTAAGAGTTTTAAAGGGATGAGTAACTACGAAATTCTTACCTTACAATCAGAAACGGCCAAAAAGCATATAGAATTTGCCCTCAGAAATAGAATCCCTAAGATTGTATTTATACACGGAGTAGGAGATGGGGTTTTAAAATCGGAAATTGATTTTATGCTAGGTAGGTATCCTAACATTTCTTTTCAGGATGCCAATTATCAAAAGTATGGCATAGGCGCTACAGAAATTTATTTCAAACAAAACGTAAAATAAAAAAGTCCCGATGAAAATCGGGACTTTTTATTTTCCAAAACTAACCAAATTATATTGAAACATAATTTTAATAAATAATTAAGCTACTGCACTTTCTTGACCAACTACTTTTTTCAAGAATGATCTAACTAATACACTGTTAGTGTTAACACCAGCGTTGATTAATTGTTTTTTACCGAAGTTAGTAGCTGTAGTTTTAACACCGTTAGTGTTAGTCTCACCCATTAACCAAGCTGCAACGTCCATTGTAGCAATTCCGTTTTCAGTGGCGATAACTGTAGTAGCTTCTTTAGCAACTGATACTTGAGTAGTTGAAGTAGTCAAAACTGTTGTTGTTGTGTTTTGAGCAAATACTCCTGTTGAAGACAATACTAATAATACGAACAAAACAAATAATCTGAAGTTTGTTGTTTGAGCTGATGTGTTAGTAGATGTTGTCATAATTGCTAGTGTTTTTGTTGTTATTTCTTATTCAAAACTACGGTGAGAGTTCTATGGGAAGAAATTTTTTCGATAACTAACCCCAAAACTCGTTAAAAGCACAAAACCAATGAATTCGGGGGTTTTAAGCGTTTTTTTGTTGCACTTAATCTATAAATTGTTAAAAAAACATGTATTTCACCGATGAAAAACCAATAAATTCTATGAACTACATCATTGGTTTTATTATCATCGGGTCAAATGACCGATTAGTGACAAAATCTTAGTAAATTAGCCTCATAATTTATTTATTACTTAAAATGAAAGTTGATCAAAAGGGACATACTACTATCATCAGAAACACCAAAGGAAGCACGATCGAGTTTATCCAAAAGCTATTGCCTGAATATCCGGTTTATCAAAAACAAAATTTGATAATTGATTTGACGTGTGATAAAGACTTGACCATGGAGGACATTAAATTGTTTTCAGAATTAAGTAAGTCTCATAAAAAGTTAAATAAGTCAATGGTATTGGTTTCTGATAGTGTAAATTTTAATGCCGTTCCCAAAAGCATTATTTTAGTTCCTTCTACATTAGAAGCACATGATATTATTCAAATGGACGAAATAGAGCGCGACTTAGGTTTTTAACAGCAATGAAATTAACGATTCTAGGTTGCTATGCAGCCACTCCACGAACCATTACAAATCCGACTTCACAAGTGCTGGAGATTAGAAACCGTATGTTTCTTATAGATTGTGCTGAAGGCACTCAAGTTCAATTGCGCAGAAACAAACTTCGATTCTCTAAAATAAATCACATCTTTATTTCTCATCTGCATGGTGACCACTTTTATGGTTTGATAGGTTTAATTTCAACTTTTATGTTGTTAAACCGTCAAACGGACTTAAATGTCTATGGTCCCAAAGGTATTAAAGAGCTAATATTGTTACAATTGCGTTTAGGGAACTCTTACACGGGATACAATTTGTATTTTCATGAACTCGAGTCTAAGGAAAGCAAAGTGATCTTTGAAGACGAAAAAGTAGTGGTGAAAACCATTCCGCTTAAACACCGGATTTATACGAATGGGTTTTTATTCCAAGAAAGGGTCGGAGATCGCAAACTAAATATTGAGGCTGTAAACAAACATACTATAGATACCTGTTATTTTCAAAAAATTAAAAATGGCAAAGACATTACTTTAGAAAACGGTACTGTAATTCCAAATATTGAATTAACCTTTGATCCAATTCCTCCCAAAAGCTATGCTTTTTGCAGTGACACCCTTTATGATGAATCAATTATTCCTATCATAAAGAATGCAGATGTACTTTATCATGAAAGCACTTTTCTTGAAACTGAGGCAGACAAAGCTGAAAAAACGATGCACAGTACGGCAAAAGAAGCAGCTACCATCGCATTAAAAGCAAATGTGAAGCAATTGATACTAGGACATTACAGTACCCGTTATAGTGATATAGAGCATTTTAAAAATGAAGCTGAAGTAATTTTTTCAAACACACTTTTAGCAGATGATGGAAAGGTATTTGATTTTGATTAGTAACTTTACACATATAATTAAAAACAATGAAAGATTTAAGTAACTATAGAAAATCATATGAGAAAAGCGAATTGCTTGAAACTACAATTCCTGAAGATCCGATCAATCTTTTTCATAAATGGTTTTATGAAGTGGAGGAATTTGGCGGTAATGAAGAGGTGAATGCAATGACTATTTCCACTATCGGATTAGACGGCTTTCCTAAATCAAGAGTTGTACTCCTTAAAAAGTTTGATGAAGAAGGCTTCGTTTTCTATACCAATTACCATTCAGAAAAGGGAAAAGCAATCGCTAATAATCCTAATGTTTGTCTTTCTTTTTTTTGGCATAGTATGGAACGTCAGGTCATCATTAAAGGAATTGCTGAAAAAACAACTCCGAATATTTCAGATAATTATTTTGATTCTCGTCCAGAAGGAAGTAAACTCGGAGCGATTGTATCTCATCAAAGTGATGTAATACCCTCACGTGTATTTCTGGAGGATAAATTAAAACAGTTAGAAGTTACTTTTGAAGGTAATGCAATTCCAAGACCAGCGCATTGGGGTGGGTTTTTAGTTAGACCTCTTGAAGTTGAATTTTGGCAAGGAAGGGCTAATAGATTACATGATAGAATACGATATCAATTGGAAAAAGAATATAATTGGAAAATAGATCGACTATCTCCTTAAAATTATAAACCATAATAATAAATATAAAACCACTCTTATGAGTGGTTTTTTTATGTATGAAAAAGTACCTCTAAAAGGATATATTACACTCAAATACAAGTATATTGTAAGAATAATATATCACCATAATAAATTATAGTGTATTTCATCGATTTTATTTGCTATTTAATCGGTGTTTGTTGTAATATTGTATAACCAAATCAAACAATACGTTCTGTCATTAATAATCAAATAAAGTGTTTGCCCCACATCTACTTTATTAAAAAACTTAACCTACTACTATGAAAGCAAAAATGTTTAGAGCATTGTTGCCGTTAGCAATCGTGCTCACTTTGGTGTCCTGTTCTTCGAATTCTACAGAAGATAATTCAGCGAACA
>CANBOV010000024.1 GCA_947371275.1 Flavobacteriaceae bacterium
TACAATAATCACATCATCTACTCTACCCGTGATACGGTAGTAGCCCACCTCATCTCTTAGGGCGCCGTCGCCGGTAAAGTATTTACCTGGGAAGGCGGTGAAATAGGTTTCTTTAAATCGCTGGTGGTCGCCCCAGATGGTGCGTGCCATGGAAGGCCAAGGGAATTTGATGCAGAGGCTACCCGTTACTTGATTGCCTTCGATTTCGTTACGCAATTCGTCCATTAGTACCGGTTGGATACCCGGTAATGGCAGGGATGCGTATGTTGGTTTCGTTGGCGTTACAAACGGAATTGGTGAAATCATGATGCCACCCGTTTCGGTTTGCCACCAGGTATCTACTAGTGGGCAACGCTTCCCTCCTACGTGGTCGTTGTACCAGTGCCATGCCTCTTCATTTATCGGTTCGCCCACCGATCCAATCACTTTTAGCGAGCTTAATGGAAAACGTTGTACATAATTTAGGTTTTCTTTGGCTAGAGCACGGATGGCGGTAGGGGCCGTATAGAATTGGGTTATTTTATGTTTTTCGATTACTTCCCAGAAACGGCTGAAATCTGGATAAGACGGCACCCCTTCAAAGATTACGGTCGTTGCTCCGTTTAATAGGGGTCCGTATAAGATATAGGAATGTCCTGTAATCCAACCGATATCGGCGGTACACCAGAAGATGTCATTTTCTTCGTAGTTGAATACATTTTTGAAGGTATAGGCGGTGTAAACCATGTAGCCTGCGGTGGTGTGCAGCATTCCTTTTGGCTTTCCTGTTGACCCTGAGGTGTATAGTATAAATAAAGGGTCTTCGGCATCCATGATTTCGGCCACATTATTGGGTATAGCAGCATCTAGTAGCGGTTGCAACCATTGGTCACGCCCCTCTTTCATGTTTATAGGCGTATTGGTGCGGTTTACCACTAGCACCTTTTCTACACAAGGGCATTTTTCTAGAGCATCGTCTACTATTCCTTTTAAATCGATGGCTTTGTTGCCTCGGTAGCTACCATCTGAAGTGATGACCATTTTACATTCACTATCGTTGATACGAGCGGCTACGGCGGAGGCCGAAAACCCTGCAAATACCACGGAGTGAATGGCTCCTATGCGAGCACAGGCTAGGACGGCTATGGAAAGTTCGGGTATCATGGGAAGGTAAATGCATACACGGTCTCCCTTTTTTATTCCTTGGTCGCGCAGTACATTGGCTAACTTAGAAACTCTGGCGTATAATTCGTTGTATGTAATATGTTGGGCTGCTTCTTCGGGATTGTTTGGTTCGAAGATGATGGCCGTTTTGTCTCCTCTTCGGGCTAGGTGACGGTCGATACAGTTTTTGGTAATATTTACTTTGGCATCTAGGAACCATTTGAATTTGGCTTCTTGAAAGTCGAACTCGAATACTTTTTCCCATTTTTGGTACCAAGTAAAGTTTTCATCGGCAATTCTATCCCAGAACTTTCTTGGTTCGCGGATAGATTTCTTATACATTTTGAAGTAATGTTCTAAATTTAGTATTTTGTAGTAACTCATTGTTAATCTTGTTTTATAATCAATTTCTAAGTGTAAATATAAGTATAATGCACCTATGCTATTTAAATTTCTTGCTAAGTTGGTATAGCTATTATTTGAAGCTTCCTATCTTATCTTTTTCAAAGTCGGCTCTGATTTCGTCGATGATGGCTTCGTCGTCTATGGTCGATGGAATTTGGAAACTTTCTCCGTCTGCTATACTTCGAAGCAGTTTTCTTAAGATCTTACCTGAGCGTGTTTTGGGCAGGCGTTGCACGATTACAACATCTCTTAAAGACGCTACTGCCCCAATTTGTTCGCGCACTAAGTGTACCACTTCGTGTTGTAATTGAAAGTGTTCGATATCTTCCCCGTATTTGGTTACCACCATCGCTAGCGGTACCTGTCCTTTTAAATCATCGTTGATGCCTATCACGGCACATTCGGCTACGGAATGGTGGGAGGCTACAATTTCTTCCATCTCGGCTGTTGATAGACGGTGGCCTGCTACGTTTATGACATCGTCTACCCTACCGGTGATGTATATATAGCCGTCTTCGTCTTTGTATCCGCCATCTCCTGAGAAATAGTATCCTGGGAATTTATTTAGGTAGCCTGCTTGGAAGCGTTCGGTATCGCCCCAGATGTTTAATAAGGTTCCAGGAGGTAGTGGTAATTGAATAACCACGTAGCCTTCTTCGTTGGCGGCTAATTCTTGGCCATTTTCTCCTAAGATTTTGATGTTATATCCTGATACGGCTTTGCCTGAAGAGCCTGGTTTGATGGGTAAATATTCCACACCCATCATATTACATATCATGGGCCAGCCGGATTCGGTTTGCCACCAATGGTCGATGGCTGGAATCGGAATATGTTCCCTGTACCATTCTAGCGTTGCTACATCGCAACGTTCGCCTGCTAAGAATTGCGTTCGTAGGCAAGACAAATCATATTGCTTGATGAATTCGCCGTTTGGATCTTCTTTTTTTATGGCCCGAATGGCGGTTGGAGCGGTAAACATGATGCTAACTTTATGTTCGGCCACCACCCTCCAAAAGGTACTGGCATCGGGCGTACGTATAGGTTTGCCCTCAAAAATAACGGTTGTATTTCTATTGATTAGGGGACCGTACACGATAAAGCTATGGCCTACTACCCAGCCTACGTCGGAGGCGGCCCAAAACACTTCGTCTTGTTTGGCCCCATAAATGTACTGCATGGAAAACTTAAGTGCTGTGGCGTAGCCGCCGGTATCTCTTACGATACCTTTGGGTTTGCCCGTAGTTCCTGAAGTATATAAGACATATAATGGATGCGTGGTTGCAACCGGCACACAAGTTGTTTCTTCCGAGCCATAGACTAGGGCATCGTAATCGACATCGTATTTCTTGAACGGAATGCGAGCACCTAGTTTGCGGTTTAAGACCACTACTTTTTTGGGTTTGTAGGTTGCCAATTCGATGGCTTCGTCTACTAACGGTTTGTAGGCAATAAGGCGGTCAATTTCGATCCCTGAAGAGGCCGTTAGAATTACTCTAGGTTTACAATCGTCGATACGGATGGCTAACTCATGGGGAGCAAAACCGCCGAAAACAACAGAATGCGTTACTCCTATTCTGGCACAAGCCAGCATCGCGAAGGCCGCTTGCGGAATCATAGGCATATAAATAATGGCCGTCTCTCCTGTTTTTAGGCCCAGTGATAAAAGTCCGCCCGCCAATTTAGCCACTTCCGTTTTTACTTCGTTAAAGGTATATTTCTTTACAGTTTGTGTTACAGGAGAATCGTAAATGATGGCTGTTTGGTCACCGTAACCGTCTTGTATGTGTTTGTCGAGTGCTAAATAGCACATGTTTAATTGACCATCTTGGAACCAAAGTGGGTAGTTATTTTGGTCTTTGGAGAGGATAATGGAAGGTTTTTGATACCATTCTATGGCATCGGCTTGTAGTGCCCAGAAGGCTTCTGGGTTTTCTATACTGTCGTTGTAGAAGGATTGGTAGTTCATGGTGGATAGTGCGATAAAAATACTTTTTATAATAAATCGTTGACTTGTTCTACTATTTGTTTTACCGAAAACGGTTTGGTTAAATAGGCATCGGCTCCTAATGCGTATCCTTTTTCTATGTCGCTTTCTTTGTTTTTGGCGGATAAGAAGATCACTTTAGTATGTTTGAGGTTGTTATCTTTTTTGATTTGCTCCAAGGTGGCATAACCATCTACCATGGGCATCATTACGTCTAGAATAATAACATCGGGAAATGTTGATTTTAATATATCGAGTGCCTCTTGACCATCACGGGCGATAAAGACTTCGAAATTATTCTTCTTGAAGGTGTATTCTAATGACATTACGATGTTTGGTTCGTCATCTACAATTAATATCTTTTTCATAACTACTAATTTATTCAGGTTTCTTTGGTAAGGTAAACGCGATGCAGGCCCCTTTTACAGCGGGTTGTACCCCTATTTTTCCTTTATGATGTTCTACAATTTGCTTACAAATGGCTAATCCTAGTCCGCTACCCACCGGTTTTTTTATGTTTTGATTCATGGATTGGTAAAACTTATCGAAGATGATTTCGAAGTCGGCCGCATTAATTCCTTTACCATTATCGTGCACGCTGGTTTGGATGAAGTTCTCTTTCTCTATTATTTGTATGGTAATCAAACCCTCTACTTCTGGACAGAATTTGATGGCATTGGACAATAAATTGGTTACTACTTGAATAATACGGTCTTCGTCATAATAGGCATTGACTTTATCTTTTGACTCAATGTGAACGGTTATGTTCTTATTTCGAATAAGTTGTTGTAAAGGCTCTACTGCATTTTCGATGGTTCGTACCAAATTGTTTTTGGTAGGGTTAATAGTTTGCTTGCCGGTTTCAAACTTTTCAAGGTCTAGAATTTTATCAATTAAGCGGTTTAATCGGTCAGATTCTGAGATGATATTTTGCAGAAATTGTTTTTTCAATTCGTCAGGGATGTCATCATCATCGTGAAGGATTTCGCTAGCCGCCCTGATGGCGGTAATAGGAGTACGCAATTCGTGAGTAACCGTATCTAAGAATTCGTCTTTTTGCTTGTCTTTTACCAGCAGCGATTGGTTGGCATCTTGCAGTTTGGCTGTAATTTCTTTTAGTTCATTAGAGGTTTCCGTCAGTTTTTTATTGATGATGATATTTTCTTTGGATTCTTCTAATATCTTTAATACTTCGGGCAGGGATATTTTCTCTTCTTTGACTACGCTGGAAATTAATATTCTGGCAGAGGCAGTACCGATATGTCCTGTTAACAGGTTTTCTGAGAATTTGACTAAACGTGCATCAGCTAGTTCTTGGTCTTTATCGACATTGTATTTAAGATTGAAGATGTTCATTGCACGTTTGGTACGTTCTTCCCCTAAGAATCGGATTAATACTTTCTCGATATCGCTGGTGTAAGCGGTGCCTTTCCACACAAAAGCATTCTCATGGTTGGTGATGTATTTATTAATATCGATAAACATTTCGGCATAATTGCGTTCCCGGTAATTGCCTTTGAAGCTAACAGAGATGGCAAAGTAGGCGATGGTATTGAAGAGCAAACTCCAAAACAAGGCATGTTGAACAGGTTGCAGATAATCCAGTCCGAACAGTTGGAATGGTTTTAGCAGTTTATATCCCATGAAACCTTCGGAAATGAAAGAACTGTTGCTATTGCTTAGCCCGATTGCATAGGGAATTAACAGTGTATATAAACAAATTGAGAACCCTATTACTATTCCATAAATGGCACCTAATCTAGAACCTCTTCGCCAAAATAGTGCCCCAAAGAAAGCAGGTGCTAATTGTGCTATGATTACAAAAGCAACTAATCCTATAGAAACCAAGCTATAATCTAAACCGAAGAAACGGTAGCCTAAATAAGCAATAATTATTAAACTGAATATACCGATTTTACGGCTATTTACAATGGTTTTGCTGCTGATGGTTTGTTCTTTACTTTTTAATTTCCCGAGTAAATTATAGGGGATTAAAAGGTTATTGGTAATCATTGTTGAGAGTCCGATTGAGGAAACCACAATCATGGAAATTGCAGCAGAGAACCCCCCAAGGAACACCATTACGGTCATGGTTTTATTGTTGAAAAACTGCGGAATGAGCAGTGAATACAGATCAGAGTTCACCGGATGGTTTTGGAAGATAATATTTCCACCCCAAGCAATGGGATAAACGAAGATGTTGAAAATCAATAAGTATAGAGGGAATAACCAAATGGCTTTGTTGACATGATTCTCTCTATTATTTTCGATCACTGCTACTTGGAATTGTCTAGGCAATAAAAAGATGGCAAACATGGAGAGAATGCAAAGGAAGAACCAGTTGATGACTTGGGGTAAACCACCTATGGTATTTTTTTCTTTGAAATGTTTAAGTACTGAAGCTTTTTGATAGATATCTTCAAATCCGTCGAAAACAAAATAGGTTACATAGATACCGATAATGACGAAGAACACTAATTTTAAAATGCTTTCCATGGCTACCGCAGTGATGATTCCTTTTCTTTTTTCGGAGGCATCTACATAGCGTGTTCCGTAGTAGGAAGCGAATAAGGCTAACGCAATAGCTACATACGTTGTGGTATCATCAAAGATGTACCCACTGATATGGGTATTGGTGACGACATGAAAGGTTTCAGCTATTGCTTTTAATTGCAGCGCGATGTAGGGTAAAATAGCAAAGAGCGCCACTATGGTCACTATTGCCCCTAGAAATCTACTATTTCCATAGCGTAATGAAATAAAATCGGCTATACTTGAAATCTTATTGACTCTGGAGATGCGAATAATTTTCTTAAGAATCACTATCCAAGAAGGAATGATGATTATGGGTCCGAGGTATATCGTTACATAACTTAAGCCGCTTTGCGCAGCTAATCCGATGCTACCATAATACGTCCAAGCGGTGCAATATACCGCTAAAGACAGGGTATAGATGTAGGGATTAACGGTCCACTTGCTGTTGCCTTTCTTTTCTGCCCAATGAGCAATTAAGAAGAGCATCGCTAAATAGCCTGAGAGAATAACCAGTAGAACAACGCTATTCATCGTATCGTTTTATGATTAAGAAAGACAGTAGGACTGAAAAAGCCCAAACCGAAAAAATGTAGATGTAGATGATGGGAAACCCCAACAGACATTGCGCTGAATCAAACAGCAACACTATAGGGATATTGAGTCCGATGAGCAGTGCCATGGATAAAATGACTAATTTCTGTTGGTGTCTCTTTTTCATCTTTTATGAATGGCCAAAAGCCCTTAAAATAAGAGCCTTTGGTTTACTAACTTAAAATTAAACTAATCGTAATCTTCTTCGTATTCATCGGTTATACAATAATAACCAAATAATGCCAATCCTGTTACGATGAGCGGTAACAAAATAAAGAATATAATAATTCCGAAGACTAAATCTTCTTGTTTTCCGGAGGTTAATTTACCTCCAAAGATACCGATACTGTAGTAGGCCAAGGCCGCTGCTAAAAGTATCCATATAAAACCTAAATATTTTTTTAATGTGTTCATCTTTAACTGTATTATTCGTGAAGAGTATTAATTTTTCTATCGATATAAATCATTCCTATTACAAAACAGATGGCTGCAATGGCTATAGGGTACCAAAGTCCTTCTAAATAGAACTCTGGGTTTCCGGCATCTTTTGACGAAGTTACAAAATAGGTAGAGATGGCAGGAAGTAATCCGCCGAAAATACCGTTTCCAACGTGGTAAGGAAGTGACATAGAGGTGTATCTAATTTTGGTAGGGAACATCTCAACTAGGAAGGCAGCAATTGGTCCGTATACCATAGTTACAAACAATACTTGAAGGAACACTAAGAACATTAGCAGCATTCGGTCGTGGTTGGTGATGGTTTTGGTAATTTTGGTTTCAATTTTATCTTTTCCTTTATCATCAAGCATTAATTTGCCTGCTTCAAAATGTTTGGTTTTAATTTCTTCAACAGTAGTTCCGTCCGTGTAGGCTTTGTTGGTTGTATAGATAGAGTCCGTTTTAGTAGCATCTACTTCTTTCATAGACGGCACCGTTGTGGTATTGGCTACTATTTCAGATTTTAAGGTTAAATCGGTCGTTTGGTACATGGCTTTATAGATTGGTCGGTAGCAGATGATGGCTAATAACATTCCGCCCATCATGATGTATTTTCTACCCACTTTATCACTTAACCAACCAAAGACGATGAAGAACGGTGTTCCGATTAACAAGGCAATACCTAGGAGTGTATCTACCTGTGAGGAATCAATACACTGTACGGTTTTCATGAAGTTCATGGCATAAAATTGACCGGTATACCACACCACTCCTTGCCCCATAGTTGCCCCGAATAGCGCTAATAAAACAAATTTTAAATTGTATTTGTTACCAAAGCTCTCTTTAAGAGGATTGGTACTGGTTTTACCTTCTGATTTGGCTTTGGCAAAAACGGGTGATTCGTGCATATTTTTACGAATGAAATAGGAAACAATTACCATTAGGATAGACACCCAAAATGGAACTCTCCATCCCCATTCTTCGAAAGCTTCTTTAGACAAAACATTTTTTGTGATTAGGATAACCATTAACGAAATGAAGAGACCCACGGTTGCCGTAGTTTGAATCCAGGAGGTCCAGTATCCCTTTTGTCCTTTAGGGGCATGTTCTGCCACATAGGTTGCGGCACCACCATATTCCCCACCGAGGGCTAAACCTTGCAGTAGACGCAGTAATAAAACTAGTAGAGGTGCCATGAATCCTATGGTTTCATAACTTGGAATACAACCGATTAAGAAAGTGGCTCCACCCATTAAAAGCAGGGTTACCATGAAGGTGTATTTTCTTCCTATTAAGTCCCCTAAGCGACCGAAGAACAAGGCTCCGAAAGGTCTTACTACAAATCCGGCAGCAAAGGTAGCAAGCGTAGATAAAAAGGCAGCGGTTGGGTTATCTGACGGGAAGAACTTAGTTGAAATTACCACGGCTAAACTACCGAAGATGTAAAAGTCATACCATTCGATCATGGTACCCATAGAGGAAGCGGAGATTACTTTCCAGATTCCTTTTGTTGATTTATTGCTCATATTTATAGATTTTAATGTCGTTGATTAGAAATAGTAAACGCATGAAATTAAAGCTCTCATGTTTCCTACTGTTTTTGCGTTAGCCCCAGCAGAACCATCAGATTTCAGGTCACCCCAAGTCGCGGCAGTATATTCAATTTCTGGACTTAGTCTGAATTTATTTTGTTTGAAGTCAACTCTACCCGAAAGTCTCCAAACATTATCTACTACTCTTGTGGAGGCAGTAGAAGTCCCATTAATTCCTCTCATGTAAAAAGCAGTAGCTCCATCTTTACCGGTACCTCCGTTTGATGTTTTACCGAAGAACAATCCTGGTGCTATTTTTTTACCGTTACTGGCTATATCGAACCAGAAAGAAGTTGTTTTGGAAGCTTCGTATTTTTCAATACCCCCTGTTTGGGTATACCCAGCAAAACCGCCTAACATCACTAAGTTGTTCATATTTTTTCCTGTGATACCATATCCTTTGATGGAGAATTTATCATTTGAGAATTTGAAATACCCGACTACTGAAGTACTAGTTACTTTTTGCGTAGTGGCTAGGTTATTGGATACGGTTAAAGGTTGTAGTGATTTATACTCTGCACCTAGTCCGGCGATCCAATTTTTGTTTTTGTATTGGAACTGACCGTGAAGTGTTGGTAACGACGAGTTGGTTGAAGCGGCGTTTTGCGTACCAGTATTGGCGGTAGGTGTGGTAAACTCTCTTTCTTTATAGGCTGTTAAAGCAAAAGACAATTCTTTGGTTAAATTTTGTTTAAGGCGCACTTGCGAAGCCCAACCAAAAGGGTTGAATAAAATACCTGTATTAAAGTTGGCCACGCCTGGCATTACTTCAGGAATAAACGTTGGATACCATGTTTGTCCCATGGTTAACGATGTTTTTTGCCATTCCATGTTGATGGTTGCATGACGTAAACGAAAGAGCCCGATAGTCGATTCGGTATTCCCAAAGAAGTCACCCTCCAAATTTCCGGTCATTTTGGCTCCCCAAACATTTGGTCCTTTAATTTTAGTTCCTAGACGAGATACAATGGCTAAGAAATTGGATGACCCAGCATCATTTAGGTCGGTTCCGTTGGCATCTAGCGATTTGTCTAGTGGATAAAGGTTAAGATTGTACTCTCTTACTTGAGCCGTCTTGCGCGTATCCCAAATATAATCGGAACGTACAAAACCGTAAAGGCTAACATCCCATTCTTTTTCTGCTGTCGCCGTTGTTGTTGGCGTTGCTGTTTGTGCCTTTCCATAGAAAGATAATACAGCAAAGGAGATGGTCAATAATTTTTTCATAATTTATAGATTGGTTTGGTTGATTTAACGAGACCAAATTCAACAATTTGTATTATGAAAAAAATTTTAATATATATATATGTTAACCTATATAGTTAATCTTTGAAACGTTCCCATTTTATTAGCATGAACTTATCTCCTAATTCGGTTATAATCATCCCTGCTCCTGATAGATGGTCTTTATTTTTTAGATATTCTACTAATTCTAAGTGATTGTATATCTTATAGGTGGGATGGTAATCTGTGTGATTGGGCTTTGTTACTTTATACTCCCTTACCCAATTACTTACCGTAACATGTGACACCCCTATAATCCGTTCAATTTCGCGGTAACTAAGACCTTCTAAGTATAATTGAAGTGCTTTGGTCACGTAGTAACTGTCTATCTTTTTTCCCATCTTGTTGACGGTGAAGAAGTAATTGCATTTTTTACATAAATACCTTTGTCTGTCTTTGATGACACCACTTTTGACTATGGCATCGTTTTGGCATTTAGGGCAGGCTAAAATCTCCATATATATAAATTTTGCATAAATATACTATTTTAGCAACAATACAAAAACATTATTACTATTTTTTTTAGTTCAAAATTGCAGAGTATGCAATTTTATTGGGTTATTATTACAGCATAGTTATAAAAAAACCCATTTGAAGTAGGAAGGCGTTTTTACCACTATTTCTTTCAAAACTATTGAGGTCTCCAACAAAATAAATAGGATTGGTATCATTCTTGTGTAGTCACTAAGAAGTGATACCTAAATAAAACGTATCTTTGATTACCTACTTAAATTAAAATTTATGAAAACACATACACTTTACTTCTTAGTTTTTAACCTATTTATTATGGGCAAAGCAACAGCACAAGGTTTTGTTGAAAAGGATGTAATTGGCAATTGGATTGTTACTGAAGTTACCTCTACTAAGGCGAATAATGAAACCCAATTAAAAGTGGTCGCAGGATTTAAGAACAGTACGTTTATTTTTAATGCTGATCATAGCTTTGTATTGCAAACACAAGACAAATCAATTTACATGACGATGCTGACCCGACAATTGGTTAAAGCACAATGGCAGTTTACAGATGCAACGGATGAAATTATGGTTGGGAGTCCACAAAATCATTATAGTATTTTAAAAATACAATTAGAACACAAAGGGGACACAACATTATTCAACTTAGAAGACAGCGGGATTCGATTGGTTGTTCAGAAAAAATAGTTCCTTCTTATCTTAAACTACTCCAATTTAAAACAAAAATTAATAAATAAATATGCGACTTTATTTTCCACTAGTGTTAGGGCCTTTATTTTTGTTTTATGTTATTTATTTGGGCCTTATAAAAAAAGAGCTGAAACAAAACTTGACTACTGTAGTGTATCCTGGATTGTTCTTTATTGCAGTATGGATACTGTTGTATTACTTGTTAGTTCATTAATTACTATAATTACACTGCTATTCTGCTATTGGTTTTCCATCATCACAATATGTTAAATTCTTAAATAGTCCTTATTTTACTAGGTTTACAATGATTTCTGTATTATCTTTAACCATGTAATACCACCACAATATTTAAACAACCTAATCATAGGTCAAAATCTTTGGCCTTATAATACTATTGTTTATGAGATGGATGCGTATGACCAAGTTAACCTATATAGGCTTCTTTACAGCCTTGGTTGTACTCCTATTTCTAAGTGTCTTTTCTTTTTTATCCTTTAAACAAAATAACGACAATGATAATTGGGTTAGGCAAACCTATCACGTGATGCATACTAGCAGCCAATTATGGTCTACTATAAAAGACGCTGAAACTTCTCAAAGAGGTTTTATAATAACCGGAGATTCAAATTATTTAGTTCTACTATCCTCTACAATTCCAGAGCGTGATCAGCTTTTTAAGCATCTTAAATATGATATACGAGACAATTCTCTTCAAAGTAAGAGACTTATTGCTATTGGTGAATTAATCCAAAAGAAATATGCTTGTATCTACGCCAACATAGCTATTAGGCACAAATCTGGATTACAAGGAGCAATTGAATCCATTAATACAGGCCGTGGGAAAGTTATCATGGATAGCCTTAGAGAGAATTTTAAAAAATTTGACGAAGAAGAAACTCTTTTGCTTCAAAAAAGATCATTAAAAAAAACACAGTCGTATCATAACATCAAAGTAGTTTTATTTCTTGGGGTTATTTTTATTGTTTTTATTTTCTTGATGACCTTTTTTTCCCTCTTTAAACAAATAAAATACCGTAAGCGTAATGAGGAGGCTTTATTTATTCAAAACGATTGGTTTACACAAACCCTCATTAGCTTAGGAGATGGAGTTATTACCACTGACGTTAATGGTATCATCACTATGATAAATAAAGCAGCCTGCGTTATTACCGGTTGGGGGATGTATGACGCCATTGGTGAGCCAATAGAAGAAGTATTTCATATTATTAACCCATTAACCGAAGAACGAACCATAAATCCTGCTTTAGCGGCGCTTGAAAAAAAGAAAGTGGTATTGTTGGAGGAAAACACTATGTTGGTAAAGAAAGATGGTACTAAAATATACATAGATGATAGTGGTGCTCCTATACATAAAAAAGAAGGAGATATTATTGGGGCTGTTTTAATCTTTCGAGACATTACAGAGAAAAAGAAAGCTGTAGAAGAACGGGATATGTTTTATAACTTATCTATTGACCTAATAGGTATTGCTAGTACTGATGGTTATTTCAAAAATATTAATCCAGCATTTGAAAAAACATTCGGATATGCTCCTGAAGAATTTTTATCCAACAGTTTTTTGAAGTACATTCACCCAAATGATCTAGATAAAACCAATGTTGAAATAAGCAAATTAGCACTAGGAGAAGCAACTATTGATTTTGTAAATCGCTATTTATGCAAAAACGGAGATTACAAATGGATCGAATGGAATGTTATCCCACTAGGCGAATTATTGTATGCTACCGGAAGAGATATAACTGAACGCAAAAAAGCAGCTGAAGCCTTAGCAGCTACCTTTAGTAAATTTTATCAAGTTTTAGAATCTACTCCTGTATCTATAGTAATCACTGATACCATTACAAGAAAGATAATTTATGTAAATGACTCATTCTGTATGATGACAGGATACACTAAATCTTTTGTTATTGGCAAGAGTTCCCTTGAATTACAATTGATCGATAAAAATGAATCTCATCACATACTTGAAAAAATAAACAGCATTGGATTTCATGAAAAAAACATGGAAACCCAATTAACAAAGAAAGATGGTCAACAAATAGATGTACTTTTTTCAGTTGAAAAATTAGAAATCGAAGGCAACTTATGTTATATAGGCTCATTAATCGATATTACAGAACGTAAAAGAGCTGAAAATGACATAATGCGTATGAACCAAAGTCTTGAAAAACGTGTTGAAAAAAGAACAGTCGAAATTGAAAAGCAAAAACGTTTTACGGATGATATATTAAATAAAATACCAACCGAAATAGTTGTCTATGATGCCAAAGAACAATATCTATATGTTAATCCGAAGGGAATAGAAAACAATGAAGAAAGGTCTTGGATTATAGGAAAAACAGACTTTGACTATTGTAAATATAAAGGTTATGATACAGACATTGCCATTAGAAGACATGAATCCTTTAAAGAAGTTAAGAAAAACAAAACAACGGAATGGATTGATGAAATAACAAGCGCGGATGGAACTCCTATTTTTATGTTAAGGGTATTACGAGCATTGGAAGGAAATAAAAAATTCATTTTAACAGGCTATGACATCACTGACTTAAAAATAGCGGAACAAGAAAAACAAGAATATATCAACAATTTAGAAGAAATGATGTTTATTACCTCGCACAAAATGCGACACCCTGTTACCCAAATTATGGGAATAGAAAGTTTGCTCAATTTTACTTTGAGTAAAGAGGAATTAGAAAAAGTGATTGGTTATATCAAAGAATCTGTAGGTTCATTAGACACGTTTACCCGTGAACTAACGTTGTTTATTCACAACTCAAAAAAGAATGAAACTAAATAACGATGAAATGCACTTTTTTTTAACATTTGATTAGGGTTTTTAAAAAGTAAGTTGTTTAACGGCTAACAGATTTAATTTCCCTCCTATGTACAAGAATTTTACTTCATCAACTGTGAAGAAAGTTTATCTTTTTTTCATCTTATTATTCGCCCTACATGTAAATTCTCAAACCACTTGTGCTACCGCTTTACCGTTAACTATTAATGGTCCCTGTGCTTCTTTAGTCCCTGTAACGGATACCACTCAAGACCTACCAAACATTAACAATGCTTGCGGCACTGTCACCTTTGGTCAAGAAATATGGTATAAATTTACGGTTACGGGAGGCCCATTGAATGTAAAAATAAAAGTCGATTCCATAGACCGAAACTTATATTTGCAGTTGATGTCTTCAACAGCTCCTTGCACTGGTTTAACACAGATAGCCTGCGCCAATAGCGATACCGCATCCAATTCTTCTCAAACCGAAACGATTAATCAAACTTTAGCTAATGGTACATATTATCTTAAAGTAGTAAATGTTGGCGGAGGTACCAGTATGACCATAGATACTTTGTGTATAACTTCAATCGTAAACCCTTGTACTTCTGTAACTAATATAGCTGCCTGTGGCACAACCATCAGTACTACTATTCCCGTTGGAACAGGTTCTTATGCCAATCTTGCTTGTGGTAATACGGCTGCAGGAATGGAAAAAATCTATACTTTTACTCCTACCCTTACGGGCAATTACACCATACAACAAAACAGCGCATATACTAGTATTAACTACCAAGTCAAACCTGTCTCAAGTGGTTGTAGTGCGACCGGTTGGACCTGTATAGGAAATCTTCTTAATGCTACTAGCAGCGGGACTTTTGCCTTAACTGCTGGAACACAATATTATATATTAGTAGACCCTCAAACTACTGCTGGTGGAACTGTTAGTTTTATAATTACCTGTGGTGTTCCCATAATATTTAATGATGACTGTACTAATGCAACGACGGTTAGTGTTAACCCTTCTAATATTTGTGCCGTAACCGCAGCTGGTAATACAACGGCGGCAACTGAATCTTTACCAGGTTGTTCTGGTACAGCAGATGATGATGTGTGGTATCAATTCACTGCTACTAATAATACTCAGATAATTACGGTTACTCCTGGCACCCTTGTGGATGCTGTTTTTGAAGTATTTGATGGTACTTGTGGCAGTTTTGTTAGTATTTTGTGTCAAGATGCGACTACAGGAAGTGCTGTAGAAACTACGCCCCTTTCGGGCTTAACCATTGGAAATATTTATTACGTTAGAGTACATAGCTCAGCCAATGGAAGTGGACAGGGAACATTTACTATTTGTGTTGCTTCTCCACCTAATCCTTGTTCCTCAGTAACAGCTATTGATGCCTGTGGAACAACCATCAATCAAGCAATTCAAGCAGGTTATGGAAGTTACAACGACTTTATGTGTGGCAATGATACTCCGGGTGTAGAACACTTGTATATTTTCACTCCCAATGTTACTGGAAATTATTACATCCAACAGAATAGTGCATATGCCCCTATTGATTACCAGATTAAATTAGTTGATAACGGCTGTAATGAAAATGGTTGGAGTTGTATAGGCAACTTAACTGGAAACGCAATTAGTCCGAATATATACATGATTGCAGGTAATGAATATTACATCATGATTGATCCAACTACCATTACTGGTGGAACGGTTAATTTTACTTTGGCTTGTATCCCTACACCGCCCATTAATGATGATTGTCAAGGTGCTATAAATGTAACCGTTAACCCTACTTCGGTATGTGCTACTAGTACTAATGGAACCACCATTGGAGCTACAGAGACCCAACCCGGCTGTTCGGGCACAGCAGATGATGATGTTTGGTATAAATTTACAGCTACGAGTACTACACATGTAATAACGGTAACCCCAAATAGTCTTTACGATCCTGTTTTTGAAGTATTTGACGGGAGTTGTAATGGAGGATTGACGAGTATATTATGTAATGATAACACGAGTGGTACGACCATAGAAGCGGGAACAATCAGTGGATTGGTCATAGGTACTAAATACTTCGTAAGAGTCTATAGCAATCCGGATGCTGCAGGATTTGGAACCTTTAACATTTGTATTACAACACCACCGAATCCTTGTACCAGCATTACTACGGGCATTACTTGTGGCACACCGATTTCGACTACTATACCTTCCGGTTTTGGTAGTTATGCGGTATCGAGTTGTGGCATTTTAACCAATGGTAAAGAAAAGATATATTCCTTTATTCCTGCCACAACGGCTAGTTATACTATAGCGCAAAACAGCTCTTTTTCGGGGATTGATTACCAATTTAAAGAAGCATCCTTAGGCTGTGACGAATATAACTGGAATTGTATTTCTACTTTGAATGGAGCTTCTACAAGTCCGTATTTTACTCTAACTGCAGGAATAGAATATTACATTTTGCTTGACCCAGAATTGACTACAGGAGGAATAATTAATTTCAGCATTACTTGTGGAGTCATTCCTCCAGATAATGATGAACCTTGTGCTGCGTTTCCTCTTCCTGTTACTTTGACTTGTAATTACGATATATATTCCAACACTAATGCGAGTAGTAGCCTATATGTAGGCGATCCTAGTTGTGCTAATTATGTAAATAATGATGTTTGGTTTTATGTTGTTGTGCCTTCCACTGGAATGGTTGTCATTGATACTCAAAATGCTGATGTTACCAACAGTGGTGTTGCAATATATGAAGGTGATTGCAGTATCCTCACAGAAATTAGCTGTGATGATGATAGTAGTGGTAATCCTTTGATGTCGACGGTAAGTGTTTCAAGTAGAACTCCTGGTGAAGTACTATATGTGCGTTTTTGGGAAAATGGCGGTGGTAGTAGCGGTAACTTTGGTATCTGTGCAACTACCCCTCCTCCTTGTGATGAACCTACAGTCCAAGCGACCAATTTTACTTTTGACAGTATTAGTAGTAGCGCAATTACTGCTAGTTTTAATGGCAATGCATCGGGTTATTTAATAATACAGTCGACCCAAAGCACGCCTCCCTCTATGCCAATAAACAGTGTTGTATATTCTCCTTTTAATATTAACACCTTAGGTTTTGATTACACTTTTATAGCCAATAGTCCAACACCTGATTTTACATCACTTGACATTGTTGGTAATACTCATTATTACTATTTTATATATGCTTATAATAATACTAATTGTGCCGGACCTATATATAGTTCGCTTCCTCCATTAATGGCAGACACAATTACTTGTGTAACAGAGCCGAACAGTGTTACACTTACCAACGTAACGCCTTCTGGATTTACCTTAGATTGGTTTGCTCCTATTGGTGGTAATTCTGACCCAATTACCTATACGATTCAAGTAACAACTAATCCCGGATTTACCGCAAACATTGCTGGTTCGCCATTCACGGTATTAGATCCAACCACTGTTTTAAATGTAACAGGATTGAATCCTAGCACTACATATTATTATCGAATTACCGCCTCTAATTCAGTTTGTAGTAGTGCTTACATAACTGGATCCGCCTATACAGGATATTGTGCTTCAACTTCTACAACTTCTACCCGTTATATTACTAGTTTTTCTACTACGGGTGGATCTACGAATATTAGTAATTTAGCGTCTGGTTATTCCGCTACCGGGTATGGAGCCTTTTTATCGCAGGTAGTTAGCAAACAAATTTATGGTACTGTAAACTTTAGCGCTACGTTCTACAATGGCACTTTTGCTTATGGTTTTAATATATGGGTAGATTGGAATGATGATTTGGATTTTAATGATGCTGGAGAAAAAGTATATGCTTCAGGGGCATTGATTTTGAGTGCTACAGGAAGTTTTACCATACCAGCCACAGCCGGTATAGGTCAGCACAGAATGCGAATAAAAGCAGATACCAGTTTATTAAACCCAGCTGCTTGTGGCATAATTACTACTGGAGAGACTGAAGATTATACATTAGAAGTAACACCATTATTATGTTCGGGTAACCCAACAAACCTTACCGCTATTTTTACAAGTCAAACAACTGCTACGATAAGTTGGACAGCTCCTGCTCCTCCTCCAACTAGTGGTTATCAATATTACTATTCTACTTCTGCTGTTGCTCCTAATTATCTTACGACACCAACAGGCTCTACTGGTGCTGGAATAACCTCGGTTAATTTGAGTAGTTTAAGTCCGTCATTTACCTATTATTTCTGGGTGCGTTCTTATTGTGATGCAATTACAGGTGCTGGAATATGGGTAGGCCCTGTTACGTTCTCACAACTTAACTGTACTAGCGGAAACGGAATAGGCACTTCAGCATTAGGATGTCCCTCTGTTATTGCAGGAGGATTGAATCTGAATGGACTAGACCCCGATCCTATTTCGGGTTGTCTTGCGGTAGGATGTGCTGATTTGCAAGCAACGTATTTGCAGTTGGGAGACACATCAAACTATACCGTACAATCGATACCTTATGCACCTCCTTATCAATTTGGCTGTATGGCCAATCCACTCAGTATTAACATTGATGACGTATGGTCACCTGTCGTAAACTTACCCTTTAACTTCTGCTTTTATGGTAATAATTACAACAAATGTTTAATTAGTTCGAATGGTGCTTTGACGTTTGATACCGTAAATAATGTTCCTAGTGGCTATTCTGCTTGGTCCTTTGCCAGCAATATTCCAAATCCAATTTTATTTAAAAATGCTATTTTTGGCGTATATCAAGATATACACCCAGGAGTAGGAGGTAATATTGGATGGGAACTCATTACCTTAAATACAGGTTGTCGCGCTTTGGTGGTTTCGTGGAAAAATGTACCAATGTATTCATGTACCTCATTGCTGTATACTGGTATGATGGTATTGTATGAAAATACTAATATCATAGAAGTTTATATTCAAGAGAAAACGGTTTGTCCTAGTTGGAATGGCGGAAATGCTGCAGTGGGAATACAAAATGCAACAGGTACTCTTGGTGTAGTACCGCCAAATCGCAATGGTTTGGATGCGGATTGGTCAACCACCAATGAGGCTTGGCGATTTGTCCCATCGGGTACCTCCTTAACCTCGATAAAATGGCATGAAGGCTCAGGTACTGCTGGACCTGTTATTGCGAATACCGATATTGTTCATGTTTGTCCCGCAGCCACAACTACTTATACCGCAGAAGTTACTTATTCATTATGTAATGGAACTACTTTAGTAGAAACAGATGAAACGACTGTAACGGTAAATGGAAGTAAAACTTGGAATGGTACAATAAGTACTGATTGGGATGATGACAACAACTGGACTCCACTAGGAATTCCAAATGGTTTTGATTGTGTGGTAATTCCAGACACAGCCAATGATCCTATTATATCGGGAACGCATTACAATGGTTTAGCGGGTAACTTAACCATTCTTAATAATGCTATCCTTACGGTGAATTCAAACAACAATATAACCGTTACTGACTGGGTTCATATTGAGCCAAATGGTATTTTCCAATTGGAAGACAGTTCTAATTTGGTTCAAATTAACAACGATCAAAACACGGGCAACATCCTTTATAAAAGAAATGCCAACGTTAGAAGTTTGGATTACGTGTATTGGTCTTCCCCAGTAGCTAATTATAATGTTAACAGCATCTCTAGTCCAATTACCACAGGTGTGGCTTACAAATGGAACACTACCATTGCCAATTCAAATGGAGGGCAAGGAAATTGGCAATCTGCTAGTGGAGATATCATGACAACTGCCAAAGGATATATTGTTGCTGGCCCTCCTAGTTTTAGTTCTAGCATTCCATCTACATTATTAGGTAGTTTTACAGGCGTTCCTAATAATGGCCCTATTACTTTCCCAATTAGTCGCGGTAGTGATACCAATACTTTATTTCATCAAGGTATTAATTTAACCGAAATTACCAATTTCAGTGATAATTGGAATTTGATTGGTAACCCTTATCCTTCGTCGATAAGTGGCGGGCGGTTTTTATTCAATAACAGTACAAAAATTGTTGGAAACATCAAATTATGGACGCATGGTAGCTTACCTAGTATGATTAGTAGTCCGTTTTATGGAACATTTGTATATAACTATAACCCAGGTGATTATTTAACTTATAATTACACGGGGACAAGTTGTTGTCCATTGGCAGCAGCCGATTTAATGATTGGTGCTGGTCAAGGGTATTTTGTTCAAATGCAAGATGGTAGTGCAGCCAGTGACATTGTGAGCTTTGATAATAGTTTAAGAAGCTCACTATTTGACAATACCGTATTTTATAAGACTTCCAATCAGCCTGAGAGTATAAATGTAACCGATTTGGAACGAAACAGAATTTGGTTAGACTTAGTGAGCGCCAACAATGATTCAGATCGCATTTTGGTTGGTTATATTGAAGGTGCTACAAATAGCAAGGATAATTTCTATGATGCTAGTATGTCGTTTACAGGGTCTATGGCTTTATATTCTTTAATAGGAATTGATAAATTTATGATACAAGGGCGTCAATTGCCTTTTAACAAAAGTGATGTTATTCCAATAGGAGTCAAAATAATGACCGCTGGGCGCTATTCCATAGGTATAGGAGCGCTAGATGGTTTGTTTACCAACACCTCTCAGAATGTTTATTTAGAAGATAAAGTAACTGGGAAAATTCAAAATTTAAAAGTAAAAGCTTATTCCTTCAATTCAAATATAGGGACTTTTAACAATCGCTTTAAATTGCGTTTCAAAGGCGATGATGATGTCGATGATGACGACAAGCAAAGTGATTCTTCGTCTGTAGTTATGTATAAATCTAACCAGCAGATTGAAGTTCAATCTAGTATTGAAAACATTACAAGTATTACAGTTTATGATTTGGTTGGTCGAGTACTTTTTGTTTCCAATGGTATCCACGACAAAAACTATACTATTGCAGCCCTTTCAGTGGCCCAGCAAGCTTTAATTGTTAAAATCACCTTAGATAACGGAGAAATACTTACCAAAAAATTACTATAGTAGCGTTACTATTCGTTCAAAACGTCCATGGTGACTTTTAGACAAAGGATTTAAAACGGTATTCTCATAATAAAAGGGAATACCGTTTTTCTTTAAGATAACAACGTTGGGGTCTAGGGTGACAATACGATCAAAATCACTTTTTTTGATTACGGCAACGGTGTCAATATAATTCGGGGTAATGCAGGTTGTAGTCAAATAGATGCGACCATCACAAAGTACTTTTGCATATTGGTATTGATTAACTTCATTAAATTCTAAATCAAAACACTTCAGTTGTAAGGGTATGTAAGCTCTAATTTGCGTCTGCCTATTATATATTTTATAAGCCGCTTCTTTGAGGCTCCAGAGATACCAAACCATAGTTTCTGGATTAATTGCGTTTGCAATTAGGTTTTGTTCGCTAGACGTCATTATTTTATTTAAAAAACCTTCGCGTTTCCAATTGCTTTCTTGCTTGGCTAGTTCCGTATCAATGATGTCGTTTCCTATCATTTTTCGTTTAACTTGGTTTCTATAATGTCTAGTGCTGCTTTAATGGTAAGCATTTTTTCCATAGACTGGTTGTCAATTTCGATGTGAAATGCTTCTTCTACATCCAAAACTATATCAACCAAATTGGCTGAATTAATATTTAAATCATTAATGAAATCGGTATTTTCATCCAAGTTCTCAAAAGCTTCTGAGTTTTTAACAAAAGGCTTTACAATTGTTTTCAATCGTTCAATTCTAGCTGCTCTATCCATAGTTTAATTGTATTTTTTAAAAATTACACATCCATTAACGTCTCCAAATCCAAAGCTGGCTTTTGCCAAAATTTTTATATCTTTTTGCACTAATTGTTGGGGAATTACCTTAAGATCTATTATCGATAAAATTTCCTCATTCATATCGACACAATTTATATTAGGAAAAACAAATCCCTCATACACTTGCAACACAGAAGCCACACTTTCTATACTACCCGCTGCTGATAAACAATGACCAACCATAGATTTAAGGGAATTGATCAATGGAAAGTCCATGCCCTTTCTTTGAAGCGCTTCACTCCAATTCTGAATTTCAAAACTGTCCTTACTGGTAGCCGTTAAATGGCCGTTAATCACATCAATTTCATGGGCAGAAACGCCTGCATTTTGCATAGCTGCAGTTATGCATTTTTGGACTGCTATCCCATTGGGAGCCGTCATGGTGCCCAAACCTCTTTGTCCGCCCGAGTTTACATTACCTCCTAAGACTTCAGCATAAATACGAGCATTTCTTGCTAAGGCATTCTCTAAATCTTCTAAAATCAACGCCCCCGCTCCACTTCCTGGAACAAACCCAGAAGCCGATGCCGACATAGGTCTAGAACCTTGTTCTGGGGATTCATTATGTTTGAACGTACAAACCTTCATAGCATCAAATCCTCCCCAAATGTAGGGTCCACTATCGCTTGTGCTTCCAGCCAACATCCGTTTAGCCAAACCCAATTTAATTCTTTCATAGGCCATTAGTATACTTTCAGTGCCTGTAGTACATGCAGAAGAATTCGTTGTCACTTGATTTCCTAATCCTAATTTACCTCCTAAGTAAGCGCTTACACCACTATTCATCGTTTGAGCCACTGCCGTGCTGCCCAATTTTCTAGTTTGCAAATCATCTATTTTATAAATGCTTTCGCGAAATTTGGCAATTCCAGACGTTCCTGTTCCAAATACAGTACCTGAATCCCAATCGGGATTTTCATTATGCTCTATGGTTAGACCTGCATCTTGCCATGCATCCATACCCGCAATTAGTCCGTATAAAATCCCTGTAGAATTAAAATTACGTAATTCTAATTCAGTCAAATACCGACTTATTAGTTCGTCTGAAATATCGGGTTTACCTGCTATTTGACAAGAAAACTGAAGTCGTTCTAATTCGGCATCATGTTTTATACCCGATATTCCATTTTTTATAGCATGGGTAAAGGCTTTTAAGCCTACTCCGTTGGGAGCGACCACACCAAGTCCTGTTATGACAACTCTTCTATTCATATAATCATACCGGCTATAGTGCCTTGGCATACAATTTCGTTTTGCGAATTAATCATTTTTACATTGCATTTTAATTTACCAAATCGAAAATAAACCTTCTCTGAAATCACGGTTACTTTTTCATTTGGATAAACGGGTTTAAGGTATTCTATATCTGAGGACGTTAAAGCTATTTTAGTGGTTTCTTTGAATTGATCACCTACTAAATAAATACCGAAACAAACCACGCCAATTTGCGCCATAGTTTCTGTTAATATAACTCCAGGTGTAATAGGATTATTTTTAAAATGCCCTTTGTAAAAATCTAATTCCGCTGCATAAGTATACACTCCAGTCACGCCATTTTGATTTATATCCAACAGCTCATCCACAAAAAGGAATGGCTTTGCATAGGGTAACTTATCTATAATTTTTGTATACATTAAAATTCAATTAATATTCGCTGCGCCGAAAAACCCGGCCCAAAACTTAGCAACAATCCCTTTTCTCCTTTTTGGGGTTGGTTATCCATCACACGTTCTAGCACATAAAGCACGGTTGCACTCGACATGTTTCCATATAATCGAAGTACTTCCTTAGTATCTTTAATGTTTTTTCCTAAATCGGCAAACAAACCTTCAACCGTTTGAACAATTTTTTTACCCCCTGGATGAAAAATTAAATGGTCTATATCCTCCATTTTTAAATTGTTCTTAGCTAAAAAAGGATGGATAATATCTGGAAAATGAGAAGCAATAGTATCTGGAACTTCAATATCCAATACCATTTGTAAGCCTGAATTTTTTAATTGAAACCCCATCATTTGAATCGAATCATAGAAATGGTACATTTCATTGTCCAAAATTTTGGGTCCCTCATCTTCTTCGTGGGATGAAAGCAAAACACAGGCAGCGCCATCACCAAAAATTGCGGCGCTAACAACATTTGCCATCGAATAATCATCCAGTTGGAACGTGGCTGTCGGACTTTCCACTGCAATAACCGCAGCTCTTTTTCCGGGATTGGCTTGCAAAAAGTTTTTAGCATACATGATCCCTGATATACCGGCTGCACAACCCATTTCGGTTACAGGAAGACGCACTACATCTTGACGTAATTTCAAAGTATTAATTAAATAGGCATCTAGAGAAGGTATCATGATTCCAGTGCAACTAACGGTAATGATATAGTCGATATCCGATGGAAGCCATTTAGCTTTCTTCAACGATTTATCAAATACTTTTTCACCCAACTTAATGACCTCTCGTACATAAATATTGTTGCGTTCCTCGAAAGATGTTTTAGTAAAAACTTCCAATGGATCCATAATTGAATAGCGCTTATCCACCATGGCTCCTTCAAATATCTTTTTGACTTTGCGGATAAAGCGCTCGTCTTGACCAAACAACCATGCATCCAAAAACGGAAGAATTTCGGAAGTTGTTCGGGAAAACTGAGGTAACTCTTTAGCTACGGATACTATTTTTACTTTCATATATTATTGTTGAAAAGAATTGATTGTAGGCTTTCAGTTGAATTAAATAATCCTACTTGACGTATCATCTGTTTTTATTATCCATTGGTAGCGAAAAGCCCATTTCCATTGAATGGAATAGTTCTTGAATTGCAATTGTTTTGAAAATGCTAATAATTCCTTTTTTTTAAATCCTCTTAAAATGGAAACTAGTCCGTCCTCTTTTGACATCGCATTGAGTCTGAATACAAAACACAAGGCTTCAAATAAACGATATGACAAGGCACTTCTTTGTAAATCATTGATTATGATTCCCAACGCTGCATTTTGCTCAAACACTTGTAATAGCTTGACTATTTCATTGTCTCCAAAATGATGCAATGTCAACGTACACAATACTATGTCATAGTGAAGTTCTTTAAAAGAAGATTCAAAAACATCTTCACAACGGTAACTTATATTGGGATAGTGTATTGACAAGTTTTGTGCATGATTTATGGTGAAATTATTGGCATCAATGCCAATCAAACTTAACTTGATTCCCTCTTTTTTACCAAATGCAGCAAGTGTTCGTAGCAAATCTCCATTGCCACAACCCACATCAATTATAGTAATTTCTTTCGCTTTGTCCTGTTCGTTAAGTATGCTTTTCACCCCTTGTAAAGTGAGATGATTTCCTCCTAACAGTTGATTTATTTGAGCGATTTTATCCAAAGCCTCTCTAAGGATTTCTCCCTCTAGAGTAAAATCATCCATAATTTCGGTTAGTTGCGTTCTGTATTTTGTGTTAATCCAATTCATATTGGCTTGCCATGGGTTTTTCTAATAAGTACAGGCAACATACTTGGAAAAACAAAAAGCAACTGCAATATAACAGAAGCTAGTTTTTTATTTTGCAAGAAATAGCCAAGTACCCTTCCGGTCCTCAAACGCGATTTGAAATTGTAATTCCAATTTTTTGTATAATTCTTTTCCATTTGTTCCCTTGACACTTGGTGTTCTAAAAAAGAAATTAGCGCTTCACTAGCCAACTTAGCACTGTGAATTGCTATTGCCATACCGTTTCCACACAAAGGATGAATTAAACCTGCTGTATCTCCTATCATCAACATATTGTTTTCAATTGTTGTTTTGGAATCAAATGAGATTTGACTAATCACGAATGGTTTATCAAATTGCATTAGCGCCTTGTCGAATACTGCTTTTAAATTGGGGTTTTGACTCACAACCTTAGTTTGATATTCTTGTAAGTCTTTATGTTCTTTAAACGTCTCATAATTCCCCAAATAACAGATATTGACTAAATTGTTTTCAACTTTGGAAACACCGCAATACCCTCCTTTAAAATGATGCAATCCTACTAAATCATCGGGGAAATCAAGCTGATAATGCGCTTTAACCCCTAACCAATGCGAAGGCTCTTCTATGAATTCTCTGTTCAATTTAACATCTAGATTGGAGCGCTTTCCATAGGCTCCTAGCGCCGTTTTGCCAATGTAAACCGACTTCTGAGTGGTGATGGTAAATAGATCGTCATCATAAAAAACATCAATCACTTTTTCATGTTGTACTTTCCCACCGCGCTTTATTACTTCATTATATAAATAATAATCCAAAGTATATCGGCTTACTCCAAATCCGCCTAAAGGCAAAGTAGTCGTAATTGTTTTTCCAGAAACCAATGAAAAGGAAAGTTGGTTGATATGTGTAGGATGAAGTAGGTCTATGTACAAATCGAGTGTTTTTAAGTAAGGTATAACTTCATTGGAAATGTATTCTCCACAAACTTTGTGTTTAGGGAATTCATTTTTTTCAAAAACAGTGACGGTATACCCTTGCTTCAATAAATGAAGGGCAGCTGTTAATCCAGCTAAACCACCGCCTAATATTAGGACATCCGAATTTTTCATAGCAAGTAAATTTAACAAAACGGATTTAGAAACTGTTATATAATTCTTTAAAAATAGAAGTTTTTATTTTTAGTACTAATTCAATAAAAAAGAACCAACATCCCTTTAAATAACTGACTTATTTTAATTGCTTCTCTATCAACCTCATCACTTTTTATAAGGCAAAATAAGTTTTAAATTAAAGCACTTATAAAAATAAACAATTCTGAATATTGAGCCCATTAATTTTAATTTCTGCTAAATAAATACCAAAAAAATAGCTTTAATTTGTAGTAAACAATCAATACCATGCAATTTGATCCAAATGAATTAGAGCATACCGCTGTCTACAAACTGCTCACTGGTTCTATTATACCAAGACCTATAGGTTGGATTTCCAGCATAAGCGCAAATGGTATCTCAAATTTAGCGCCGTTCTCCTACTTTAATGCAGTTGGTGACGACCCACCACACGTGATGTTTGCTATAGGAAGCAGTAATAATTCCAATAAAGATACCCTTAACAATGTATTGGCTACCAAACAATTTGTAGTGAATATGGTCACGGAAGACCTTGCAGATCAAATGAATACTACGGCTCAGGCGGTTCCTCCCGAAGTCAATGAATTTGAATTGGCAAAACTCACTCCATTAGCATCAATAAAGGTAAAACCGTTTCGAGTAGCTGAAAGCCCTATAACTTTTGAATGCGAACTAGTGCACCACTATTTCTTAGAGGATCACAAGCAGGGAGGCGCTTGTGTTATCATTGGTCGAATTGTAATGATGCACTTTGACGAGGCTGTTTTATTAGATAATTACAAAATAAATTTGGACACCTACAAGCCTATTGCAAGATTGGCAGGGTCTCAATATGCTAAAATGGGAGAATTATTTTCTGTGAAAAGGAAGTAGATTAAATCCCAAAAAACAAATACATTTAAACCATTATTTAGGTGAATGTTTTATTAAAAACAAATTACAATTTTATTACGTTGGATAAGACATACTCTTGAGTGTTTTAATCCTTTAAAAGAAGCATACAAAATGAAAATAGCAGTTATAGGTGGAGGACCAGGCGGACTTTACTTTTCAATACTTACCAAAAAAGCAATGCCTGATTGTCAGATTGATGTATACGAACGAAACAAACCTGATGATAGTTTTGGTTTTGGGGTCGTATTCTCAGACGAGACCTTAGGGGAGTTCTTAAAACGCGATATGCAGTCTTATGAGTTGATTAGGAGTCAATTTGCCTATTGGGATGATATTATAGTGGCTCGTGATGGAGAATCTGTTAGCATTGCAGGAAATGGATTCTGTGGGTGCTCTCGCAAAACCTTACTTAAATTATTACACCAACGCTGCACTGAAGAAGGAGTTAACCTTCATTTCGAACAAAACATAGACGATATCAGCAAGTACCATGACGCCGATATTATTTTGGCTTCAGACGGTATCGGAAGCGGTATTAGAACGCAATATGAAAAAGAATTTGGAACAACCATTACCTTAAAGAAAAACCGTTTTGTTTGGCTAGGATCTACTAAGCCACTAGATGCGTTTACGTATTTCTTTAGAACAACGGCCCATGGCACTATAGTGGCACATTCGTACCAATATGAGGACGGAATGAGTACTTGGATATTTGAGTGTAGCGATGAAACCTGGCACAAGCATGGTTTTGAAGTCACTAATGAAGCAAATACCATCCAGAAATTGACCTACATCTTTCAGGAGGAATTAGACGGGCACCCTCTCATCTCTAATAAATCCCATTGGAGACAGTTTCCGCATGTTACTAATACCAATTGGCACCATAATAACATCGTGCTTTTGGGTGATGCCAAAGCTACTGCCCACTACTCAATCGGTTCTGGAACCAAATTGGCAATGGATTGCGCTATTGGTTTATCAGATGCCGTAATCGCAAATCCTAAGGATGTGCATGCCGCTTTTGCTCAATACGACAAAACCCGTCGGAATCCTGTCGAAATGATTCAATATGCTGCTTTAGTTTCTTTGGACTGGTTTGAAAATATGGACCGCAATAACCAACATCCCTTTTATCAGTTTGCCTTTGGCTGCATGACTCGTTCTAAAAAAGTCACCTATGAGAATTTGAGGTTACGTGATGCGTCATTTACCGATAAAGTGCTCACTGAATTTAACACACTACGAAACACCACAAGCAAAACTACTCCTGCCGCGTTTACTTCATACCAACTTAGAGAGCTTGTTTTACCCAACCGTATAGCCATGTCTTCTATGGGACAATATTCTGCCACCAATGGATTAGTTAACGATTGGCATAAAGTTCATTATGGAAGTCGGGCTACTGGTGGTGTTGGATTAATCATAACTGAAATGACCGCAGTAACAGAAACCGGACGCATTACGTTAGGTTGCGCCGGCATTTATACGGAAGAACAAGTTACACGATGGAAATCAATAACTGATTTTATCCATCAACATACCGCTACTAAGATTGGGATCCAATTAGGACATTCTGGTCGAAAAGGGGCTAGTAAAATTCCCTGGGAGTCTACTTTTAACGGGAACCCTTGGGAGTTGCTTTCAGCTTCTGCTATAGCTTTTTCAGAAAACAGTACCTTGCCTATAGCTATGACTGCAACTGATATGGATGACGTAACTGCGCAATTTGTTACAGCTACACAAAATGCTGAGAAGGCCGGGTTTGACATGATCGAACTCCAAGCCCACCATGGCTTTTTGTTGGCTTCATTCCTTTCGCCGCTGACCAACACTAGATCGGATGAATTTGGCGGTTCTATTGAAAATCGCATGAAGTTCCCTTTACGTGTATTTACGGAAATGAGAGCTGCTTTCCCTGAAGAAAAACCAATGTCGGTTAGACTATCCGCTACCGATTGGGCCGAAGGTGGAATTACTGAAGAGGACGTATTGTTAATAGCAACCGCTTTCCAAAAAGCAGGGGCCGACATCATCAACGTATCAACAGCTAATACAGTAGTAGATCAAAAACCACAAACGGGTAGAATGTGGCAAACTCCTTTTGCTGATGCCATTCGCAATACAGTTCATGTGCCAACTATTACAGCAGGTTACATTCAGGATATCGACCAAATAAATACCATTCTTTTAAATGGAAGAGCTGATTTGATTGCACTAGGCCGACCACTGTTGGCAGATGCCAACTTTGTCCGTCATGCACAGGCATACGAACAGTTAGAAACTTTAGATATTCCAAATCAATACAAGTCTGGTAGTTCTCATTTATACCCTTTAAAAGCAGCCGAAAGAAAACAATTGGAGGGCATGAAAAAAGCATTGAAACCTAAAAGCAATAAAAAATAAGTACCAAAATGAAGCATTACGAGGATAATTTTGCACACCATAACTTGCCAAGCGCCGACTTGCAAGCCGATTATCTTTTCTTAGACTTACCCCAATTTAATCGTTCCGAAATGCTGAATTGTGTGGACCGCCTTTTGGACCAACACATTAGAGACGGTCATGGAGAAGCGGATTGTCTGCACACATTTGAAACCACTTGGACTTATCAAGATTTATTTGACAAAGCTAATCAAATTGCCCATGTACTGGTAGAAGATCTCGGCTTGCAATCTGGGAATAGAGTATTGATTCGTTCTGCGAACAACCCTATGATGGTAGCTTGTTGGTTTGCCGTTTTAAAAGCCGGCGGCATCGTAGTCGCTACTATGCCTTTACTTCGTGCTAAAGAACTGACCACCATCATTGAGTGTGCCGAAATTTCACACGCCTTTTGCGACAGTGATTTGGCTGACGAAATGCACTTTGTCAAATCGGATTTCTTAAAAAATGTTTGTTTTTACAATAATGCCCCTTTAGAAACACTAATGGCAAGCAAACCCAAAACGTTTACTAATTACCATAGTAAAGCAGACAGCATAGCCTTAATTGGCTTTACCTCAGGCACGACTGGCTTACCTAAAATGACGTCTCATTACCATAAAGACATACTAAACATTTGTGAAGCGTTTCCCAACTACTCTTTACAGCCTACCCCCCAAGATATCTTTACCGGTAGTCCGCCCCTTGGCTTTACCTTCGGACTAGGAGGCTTAGCACTATTTCCCCTTTATTTTGGTGCCTCCACATTCTTAATTGAAAAACCCAGCCCTGATCTGTTACTTCAAGCGATACAAGATCACAAGATAACCATCTGTTTTACAGCACCTACCGCTTGGCGCGTAATCACAACCAAAGTAAAAGAATTCGATATAAGAAGTCTTAGAAAATGCGTCTCTGCCGGTGAAACACTGCCCTTGAAAGTATGGCAAGATTGGTATGATGCCACGGGATTGAAGATCATTGACGGTATTGGGGCTACCGAAATGCTTCACATCTTTGTTTCTTCTAATACCGACAATATGAAACCCGGAGCCACCGGTGTTGCTATTACGGGTTACGAAGCCAAAATCATTGATGCTACAGGAAACCAACTTCCTACCAACGAACCTGGTAGATTAGCCGTACGCGGAATAACAGGCTGTAAATATTTAAACCGCCCCGACAAACAAAAAGAGTACGTAGAAAAGGGATGGAACATCACAGGAGATATCTTCAAACAAGATGAAGATGGCTATTTTTGGTTTGTCGCCCGAGGTGATGATATGATCATTTCCTCTGGTTACAACATCGGAGCTGTCGAAGTCGAAAGTGTTTTATTGACCCATGAAGAAATCTTGGAATGTGCCGTTGTTGGATTGCCCGATGAGGAACGAGGCATGCTCGTTTGTGCCCATATCGTACTTAAAGACCACAGTAAAGCAACTGATAACTTGAAGAATCACATCCAACACTGGTTCAAAGAGGTCGCTGCTCCTTATAAATACCCCAGAGTAATCTATTTTACTGAGGCCTTGCCCAAAACAGAGACTGGAAAAATACAACGTTTTAAATTGAAATCATGAGAAAAGCTTTTTTGATATTTGCCTTAACCTCGCTTTCCATTATCGGAATCCTAACTTACGTTAATTGGAAGTTTAGTTTTTTAGCATTGATCTTCATTCCGCTAATTCTTATGGGATTCTACGACATGTATCAATCGAAACATACCATAAGAAGAAACTTTCCTTTACTAGGACGATTGCGTTACCTCTTAGAATCCCTCGGACCCGAAATGCGTCAGTATTTTATTGAAACGGATACAGAAGGTAGACCTTTCAACCGACTGCAAAGAAGTTTGGTCTACGAACGCAGTAAAAAAGCCATTGACTCCCAACCTTTCGGTACGCAATTAAATGTTTATGAAGAAGGATACGAATGGATCAACCACAGCATCAGAGCCATTCCGTTTTCTCAAATTGATGAAAAACCTAGAGTAACTATAGGATCCTCACAATGCACGAAACCCTATGCAGCCAGTTTATTCAATATTAGCGCTATGAGTTTTGGCGCACTAAGTAAGAATGCCATTCTAGCACTAAACCAAGGGGCTAAACAAGGTAGTTTTTACCACAATACCGGAGAAGGGGGCTTGTCTCCCTATCATTTACAAGGGGGTGACGTAGTATGGAACTTAGGAACCGGCTACTTTAGTTGTCGAACAGATGACGGTAAATTTTCCTATGAAGAATATGCAAATAGAGCTTCGTTAGACGCCGTTAAAATGATTGAAATTAAGTTCTCTCAAGGTGCCAAACCCGGACACGGCGGTATTTTGCCCAAAGAGAAAGTAACGGATGAAATTGCAGCGATTCGTTTGGTCTCAAAAGGCCACGACATTGTCTCTCCTCCTGCCCATACTGCCTTTACAACACCTTTAGAATTAATGGATTTTGTCACCCTACTAAGAAAAGGCTCAGGGGGCAAACCCATCGGAATGAAAATCTGTATCGGAAATAAGTCCGAATTTTTATCGATTTGTAAAGCTATGGTGGAAACCAAAACGTATTTGGATTTTGTAACCGTCGACGGTGGTGAAGGTGGCACTGGTGCAGCACCTCAAGAATACTCAGACCACGTAGGTATGCCATTGCGCGAAGCATTAGCTTTTGTATATGACGCCTTAAGTGGATTCGGACTCAAAGACCAAATCAAAATAATAGCCAGTGGAAAGGTCATTACAGGATTTGATATTGTCAAAAACCTCTCGATCGGAGCTGACTTATGCAACTCCGCCCGCGGCATGATGTTTGCCCTAGGCTGCATTCAAGCGCTAGAATGTCATGCCAATACCTGTCCAACCGGAGTCGCAACACAAGACGACCAACTCATGAAAGGCCTAGTACCCGAAGAGAAGAGTATTCGTGTAGCCCGCTTCCAAAAAGAAACGGTAAAAAGTGCGATGGATTTAATGGCCTCTGCAGGACTAGAACATCCTAATAAGGTAACACGTGATGTGGTTAGCACGCGAGTGACTAGAAATAAGACCGAAACCTTTGCACAACTATTTCCAGAATTAGAACCTGGTTGCCTGCTAATGGAAAGCACAGTTCCTCAAGATTTTTTGTACTTTTGGAAGAAAGCTAGTGCTACTAATTTCTAATTTAGCAAGTATGAAAAATTTCCTGTTTTATTTCTTTACAGTAGCTTGTTGGAGTCAGGCGCCAACTATAGAATGGTCTGCAAGCATCGGAGGTCTAGCCTACGATGATTTGAGTTGCATCATTCAAACGACACATAACAATGACTATGTCGTGATTGGCTCTACTAATTCTATAGATGGAGACATCATAAGTTACCACGGTGCTTCGGATGTTTTTATGGCCAAAATAAGTACTACTGGAGCCTTGCTTTGGACTAAAACCTTTGGAGGGACAGGGACCGATATAGGGAAAAGTATTTGCGAAACCCCAGATGGCGGGTTTATTCTTTGCGGCTCTACCACTTCAACCGACAGTGACATTACATTTAACCACGGATATTATGATGCTTGGGTTCTAAAATTAAACGCAAATGGCGACATTGAATGGCAAAAAACATATGGAGGAACAGCACAGGACGAATCCTATGCTATAAAACCAACTCCTGATGGCGGCTACATTGTTGGTGGTATTACACGGTCTTTAAATGGTGATGTCACTAGCAACAACGGTGAATCTGATTATTGGGTGATTAAAATAGATTCAGTAGGTACTATAGCATGGCAAAAAAATTATGGAGGCAGTAATCTTGATGTGTTAAGCACTATTGAGCCAACTACGGATGGTGGCTATATAATCAGTGGCAATACTTTTTCTACTAACGGTGATGTTATTGGTAATCATGGTGGTTCTGATTACTGGTTGTTAAAAATAAATAGTAACGGTGCAATAGAATGGCAAAAGACCTTGGGAGGCTCTGGTTATGAATTCTGTGGTGCTATTAAACAAACCAATGATGGAGGTTTTATAGTAACAGGTTCAACACCCTCGGTAGATGGCGAAGTAACAATTTCCTACGGACAAGGAGATTTTTGGGTTGTAAAATTAGATTCATTAGGCACATTAGAATGGCAGAAATCTTATGGAGGAACAGCCCAAGACAGTTCCTATGACATCCACCAAACGATTGAAGGTGGGTACATAATCGCCGGATTATCGTATTCACATGATATTGACTTACTAAATAATATTGGTCTAGCAGACTACTGGGTGCTTAAAATCAACGCCACAGGAGTGCCTCAATGGCAAAATAATTTTGGAGGAAGTAACAATGATTACGCCAGTTATATCCAGCAAACCGACGCAAATTGTTTCATTGTAGGTGGCCGAACGTATTCGTCCGATTTTGATGTTTCGAATTATCATGGGAATAGTGACATTTTTCTTCTTAAACTAGCACCTGAAAACTTAAGCTTTAGTGCTTCAATTAAAAATAGTTTTTCAATTTATCCCAATCCCACCTCCAACCTTGTGCACCTGCACACGTCAAACAACGTGGTACTCGATAGCATTACGGTCACCGATATGGTTGGCAAGGTAGTACTAATGCAAGTAGGAAATACCGAAACGATAAGCACCGAAAATCTTTCCGCTGGTGTGTACCTGCTAGAAGCCTCTTCTGGTGGTAAATCGTATAAAATTAAATTCATAAAACAATAAAATGGGCCACACTTTTATAAAGCAAGAAAAAATTCGCTTCAAACACGTTGATTATGCCGGTATCGTATTTTATCCGCGCTTCCTAGAAATGTTAAACGACCTAGTAGAAGACTGGTTTGAAGAGGCCCTTGACCGACCTTTCTCTAAAATACATGAAACCAACGGAATTCCTACGGTGGACTTAAAAGTACAATTCAAAAAAGCAGCTCGCATTGGCGAGGTACTGTCCAAAAACCTTTGGGTTATCAAACTAGGAGGTGCTTCCATGACCTGTGGCTTCCGCTTTGACGATGCGCAAGGTTTAACTTGTCTTGAAGGGGAAGTAACGCTAGTTAATGTCGCCATAGCAGAAAATCGCAGTGACATCAAAGCAGAACCGTTCAGTGACGATATGAAAACCAAATTATCCCAATTCATAGTAGCTAATTCGTAATATAAATGATGGACTTTAAAAAATTCAAAGCCGCAACGGTACAAACTTCTCCCGTTTTTCTTAACGTGGAGAAAACAATAGAAAAGGCCATTGGTTTCATCAAAGAAGCCGGCGCTAATGGCGCCCAACTCATAGCCTTCCCCGAAGTATTCATAGCAGGATATCCCTACTGGAACTGGATTATGACTCCGGTGCAAGGAAGTAAATGGTATGAAGCACTTTATAAAAACGCCGTGGCCGTAACAGATGCTGCCATGCAACCCTTATTTCAAGCAGCAAAAGAGCACAACATTCATATCGTGATTGGTATAAACGAACGTGGCGATAGCTATGGCGAAATTTACAATACTAATCTTATCATTGATAATCATGGCCAACTCATAGGGAAACACCGCAAATTAGTACCTACCTGGGCAGAAAAGCTCACTTGGACCAGTGGGGATGGTTCATCCTTAAAAGTGTACGATACCGAAATAGGTCCCATTGGAACCTTAGCCTGCGGCGAAAACACCAATACCCTAGCACGTTTTACCCTGTTATCGCAAGGGGAACTAATCCATATTGCCAACTATATTTCGCTCCCAGTAGCGCCGCCCGATTACGATATGGCTGAAGCGATAAAAATACGGGCCGCAGCGCATTCCTTTGAAGGAAAATTATTTACCATCGTATCTTGCTCTACAATATCCCAAGAAATAAAAGATGCCTTGCGTGCTGATGTGCCCAATGTAGACGAATTACTATCCCGAAAAAGCTCAGCGTTCTCCGGATTTATTGGCCCGAATGGCGCCGTAATTGGTACGCCACTTATTGATGAAGAAGGAATGGTATATGCCGATATCGATTTGGAAAAATGCATCCAACCTAAACAAATGCACGACATACTCGGACATTACAACCGATTTGATATATTTGATCTGCGGGTTAATACTGCCCCCACAAGGAAAATTACCTTTGTTGACAATCACGAAGAGTTTAATAAAAGATAAGAGTAAGTAGTAAACTATGGAAACAAAACATTCAGATGACGTTATCGGTCGTGCAAGAGTAAAAGACACCCCCGAACTTGAAGCTTATTATAAAGAGTTAGAGGCGTTAGGTGCCGGTGCTTTATGGACCGTTGCCAACGATATTGAACCCTGGGAGCCTCGCTCTTCTTCAGTTCCTATGCTATGGAAATATGAAGATTTGAGAAGTTTGGTTTTAAAATCCTCAGAACTAGTCACACCCGAACAAGCCGGAAGACG
>CANBOV010000025.1 GCA_947371275.1 Flavobacteriaceae bacterium
AAAATCATTCGGAGGGTCATTGGAAAATTTGCTAATTCGTGGGGGTTTGGCTTTGATTTTGGCTTACAATATGAAAAAGACGATTGGCATTATGGCATGATGTTGCGCGACATTACTACTACCTATAATGTATGGGCAATCGATGAAGACAAATACAATGCTATTAAAGATGCGGTAGCGGGGCAAAATCAAGCACCGCCGGAGAGTACCGAAATCACTTTACCTAAAGCACAATTGGGAATCTCTAGAAAATTTGAATTTGATTATGATTATACCTTATTGGCAGCGGTGAATCTTAACATGCAATTTGCCCGTACTAATGCGATTTTTGGTTCTGATGCTCTGAGTATTGATCCCGCTTTGGGATTTGACTTTGGTTATACTGATTTAGTATTTCTTAGAGCTGGAGTGGGTAATTTTCAAAAAGTGGAGCAAATCGACGGAACTAAGAAAGTAAATTTTCAACCTAACATAGGATTAGGGTTTAAGTATAAAGGCATTGAAGTGGATTATGCTTTGACGGATTTGGGCGATCAGAGTGCGGCTTTATACTCAAATATATTTTCGGTTAAGGTGGATTTGAGTGTCTTTAGATAAACTATAAAAACAAGAACATGTTTAAAAACTGCCTTCTTTTAGTGCTTTTATTCCTACTAGGAGTAACCCAGCGAGTAGACTCACAAGCCCTAGGTGAGCATGCTACCGTTAGTATCCTTACTTGCCAAGAAGGCAATGAATTGTACTCCCTTTATGGGCACACCGCTATTCGGATTAAAGATGCAGCAAATGCTTTAGATGTAGTATACAACTATGGTACGTTTGATTTTAACACCGAGCATTTTTATTTAAAATTTGTCAAAGGTGATTTACGCTATTTTGTCACGGCCTATGCTTATAATGATTTTTATATGGAATACACGGTGGAGAACCGTTCCATTTATGAGCAGGAACTCCGTTTAACGGTGGCACAAAAACAGTTGTTATTTGAGACCTTGAATGAGAGTTTGCAATCGGATGCTAAATATTACACCTATAAGTTTATCGACCGTAATTGCACTAATATGGTAGTGGACAAGGTGAATATGGCTTTGGGGGAAACCTGCATTGTAAAAACAACGGAACAAGATTTAAGTTACCGTCAGATTTTATTTCCTTATTTAAAAAATCACTTTTATGAAAACTTAGGGATTAATATCCTTTTTGGCTCTAAGACCGATCGTAAGGGAGAAAAATTATTTCTGCCGAATCAGTTTATGGAGAGCCTTAAAGTAGCTAAGTATCATGGAAAACTGATATCAGGCGAACCTAAAATCCTTTTAAAGGCAACACCAAAGGCAGTTGAAGGCTCACTATGGAATAACATTTACACTTTATGCCTACTGTTATTATTGCTTGTAGTAGCGCGCAAAGCATGGCTCTATCTGCTTTATTTTTCAGTACTCGGACTTCTTGGTATACTGATGACCCTTGCTGGATTTTATTCGTTACATGAAGAATTGGCAAATAATTACAATGTATTATTATTTAATCCGCTACTCCTACTAGTATTGATTTTCTATTGGACTAAAAACGTTGTATGGTTAAAAAAGACGGTACAGCTTTGTATTGTATTGGACTTGATTTATTTCATCGTATTACTAAACAAACCTAATTTGGTTATGTTTATACCTCTAATCATTTGTACGTTGCTGCTCTTATTTTATTTTTTAAGAATGGCCAATAAGCGCTTATTGACCTCGGTAAAATAGAATGGTACTGAAGGTTTTGAAAACAATATTGATATCGAGAAAAAGACTTCGGTGTTTGATATAATATAAGTCATATTGTAGTTTTATCAAACTATCTTCTATCGTAGCTCCATAAGAATAATTAACTTGAGCCCAACCTGTTAAACCTGGTTTTATGACATGTCTAGTTTCATAGAAGGGCATTACTTCGGCAATTTCGTTGACGAAAACAGGACGTTCGGGTCTAGGACCAATTACGGCCATATCGCCTTTTAAGATATTAAAGAATTGGGGGAATTCATCGATACGCGACTTTCGTAATATTTTACCAAAAGGAGTAACTCTAGTATCGTTGGTTGTAGCAAAGACCGCTCCTTCTTTTTCGGCATTTTTGATCATGGTTCTGAACTTCACGATATTGAAGACTTTACCGTTCTTGCCCACTCTTTCTTGTGTATAAAAGAGGTTTCCTCTGTTCCCTATCAAATTACCCAAAAACACCAAGGGAATCAAGACAGAGCATATGCACAAGCCGAAAAGGGAGATTAACACTTCAATTAATCGCACGGCTATAAGGTAAAGGTGATTTTGATTGCTTCGGCTGAAAGGGAAATAGCGGTAAAAATCCCTAGATACGTATTGAACAGGGATTCGTTGCGTAATGTTTTCGTATACTTGGGTATACTCTCTTATGATGAATCCGCTTTCAAGTAAATGAATTAATTGATTGTATAAATTAACGGTGATGCCGTCTGTTTTTTGAGAGGCAATAACAATTTCAGAGACGGAATTTTCTTTGACGAATTTCTCTAAATTATTAATATCAATATTCTTAACTTTTACAAAGGACAATTTACTATCATCAGAACTATCGGAGTTTACATAGCCTAAAACCCTGTAATGCGGATCAACACTTTCAAGGCCGCTTACTAATTCTTTTACTTGTTCTTTATCACAAATTAAGATAACTTTCTTAAGAAATCTATTGGAGGCAAAGAAGCGAACATAAATAATTCTCCAAGTAAATAGCGCTAAGAAAACTGCAAAGAAGAAAATTACTATTTGGAGTCTGTTGGGCAGTACCGGGGTGAATATAGGAGTTAAAAGATAAAGTAATACCGTTGTAGAAGTAGTTAGCATTATACTTTTAATGATTTGGAATTGATTACTTGCTACTTGTAAATTATACATTTCAAAAACAGAGCCGATGAAATTTAGATATAATCCTAAAACGAAAGTCCAGTAAAAATTGGAAGTAGAAATAATGAAATAATTGAAATTGAAGATAATACCAACTAGGTATAGAAAAAATAAAACAAAAACTACATCAAAAATTCTGAGCAGTATTTTTCGCTCCGATATTTCAAAGTGTATGTCTTTATATTTGTTCATAATGAATCAAAATTCAATCTTTTCTGGAGTTGCAAGTTACTAAATAATCTGAAGCTATTAGGGAATTCAAAAGAATGAATACATTAATATTTCCTTAGGAAACGAAATTATTTTTCCACCTCTTCATCGAAGGACATTTTGAGCAATGACAATGAATACACAAATGCAGGTGCTGCAATTCTCATGGCGGCATGATTGATTGTGAGCAACCAAAAAATTAAAAAACAAAACATATATATGTGTTCCTTATTATCTAGAAATAAAAATATAGGTGTAAAAAAAACGATCATTAATGCTATGATACCTAATGCGCCATGCTCTGCGATAGTTCTAGTAATTTCGTTATGAGATGTGATGATTTGTCCCGTTTGTTCGTACCTTAATTCAAGTCCTTTGGCAACACCTATACCAAATAAAGGACTGTCTAGAAAAGCATCTATTTCACTTTCCATAATTTCTTCCCTTCCTGTCAATTTACTTTCTTTTACCCTACCCATTGCATCCTGATTGGCATATCGTTTATCAATCAAACCACTAGTTTGAAGTGACGTATAAAACCATATAACACTGAATACTAGTGCCATAAAAATAAAAAGTAAATTTAATTTAAATCTACCTGAGGAATTAGAATTTTTATAAAGAAAAAACAGCAGAATTACAATCATTACGAAACCTGTTATCATTCCACCTCTTGAAAATGTAACTAAACCTCTATAAGTAATATTACAGGCTACTATAAGATTAACAATGAAAATAATTTTATTCTTTGAATTAAAAATTAACCTGGTAAAGAAAATAAACATCCCAATTCCCAATATGGTAGCAACCTGATTTGGTCCAAATCCTCCTGAAGTCTCACCATTTGACCCAGTACCAGTAAGTACACTCTTTAGATCGGGTGTATACAGTATTAAGTAAGAGACTGTTGAAATTATGGGGAGTCCTAATGCCAATAATAAATTATTTACTTGAGAAAAACCTATTTTTCTATTGTAGCAATAAATAGACGACACTCCTAAACAAACAGGGCCTGAGATATTAAACATGATAGATGTTCTCAAATCGGATTCAAGATTCAAGGTTTCGGTTGCTACAAAAACACCGGGAATTAAAAGCAGTAGATAGATCCAAAAAGGAACTGAATTTTTTGAAAGTCCGCTATATAGCATACCGATCGTTACAAAAATAATCACACCATATTTTGAGAATTCGTAAAGGATTGACCCCGAAGTCATTCTTAAAAAAACATCACTACCCACTATATACGCAGCTGCAATTAGCACTTCATTATTTTTGTTCCCCGTTTTGAAAACATAAAAAAGTCCAAGCAAAAAAATGACCAAGCCGTATAAACTTGATAAAGGTTGTACATAATAAATAGCCACACCAATTACAATGTGTAGTAAAACGAGTAGTATATAATGACTGTCTTTAATTTTCATTCTCCAATAACCAAGTTAAATATTTTTCAATTACACCATTTTTGGAATTGTTCTTCCTAATTGTTTCATATAAGGCAGCTCCAAAATTAGTTCTTAGTACTTCATTATCCATTAATTTTTTTAGATATTCGAAAAACTCGTTTGGTTCATTAACTTTTACAATAAAACCATTAGTGTTATGGTCTATAATTAAAGGGATTTCGCCTACTTTGGTTGAAAGCACGGGTTTTCTTAGTAGACCAAACTCAATTAAAGCGACTGGAAGACCTTCTGAATCTGAAGTAAAAATCGAGATATCACATTGACTAATAATATTTTTTATATCATTTTTGGCACCATAAATATATACTGTATGTTGAAGTTTCTTTTCAACAATAGCTTCTTTTACTTTGGTTGAATACTCATCTTCAAAATCTTTCCCTATCAAGTGGAATGTCCATTCGGGGTCAATTTCTTTACATTTTTGAGCAACTTCTAATAATAAAAAATGATTTTTTTGCGGTCGTAAGTTTGCCAAACATACTATTCTTTTTCCTTGACTTCCATTTAAAAAGGTAACGGGTGGTATTTCTTCATTTAATTCTGTAAAATTGGGTAAATAAATTACATTTTTACAATTCAGGTAATTTTCGGCCCAATCTTTAAGTTGGTAATTTACTACTATAATTCCGTTAAAAAAACAGGAAGCTGCTTTTAGTATATGATTTTTTTGAGCAGTAATAAATTCACTTAACCCATTATGATCATGCCATATAATGTTTAACTTGGGATAAATAAGTTTGGTGAGAATTGCAATGAAATAGGAACTACTATGACAATGAAGAAAATCAACATTATGAGCTTTACAATATTTTTTCAATCGAATACAAGCAGAAAAATCTATTGTTGCTTTCTTTTTTAAATATAAATAGTTGACTTTACTATTGATTTGGGTTTTTAAATCGCCCTCAGCTCTTGTAGCTATTAAACCTGAAAAATCAATTTTATCAGAAAGAGCATTCGCATAATTAACTGCCATTTTTTCGGCTCCACCAATATCGAGTGAATCAATTATCTGAACTATCCTCATAGCTGTACTAATTTTTTAATTTCATTTTCAAATCTATCTAAAGTATACATTCTTGACCAATTTAATGCCTGCTCCACTTTTTCATTATAGCGTTTATTATCAACCAAAAGGCTTTCAATTTGAACAATATCTCGACTAAAAATCATTTCTAAAAGCAAACCCCTACTTCCATTATCAAGCATATTGGGCACACATGAAACTTTGGTTGCTATTGGCAAGCAGCCCCAAAACATGCCTTCAGCAACAACCTTTGGCCAACCTTCACTCATTGAAGGTAAAATTACAAAATGATTTATCAAATAGGCCTGTTTCACAGATTCCTGATTTTGATTGCCTTTCAAAAAAATAAAACTATCCAGTTTATTTTGATCAATATACTCTTCCAGCATTTTTCTTTCATTTCCTTCTCCATACAATGTTAATTGAACATTATGTCCGTTCTTATATAATTGTTCTACCAATTTTATTGCATATAATGGTTGTTTTCCATTAGAAAGGGTACCCACAAAGAGAAATGAGATGATTCCAATTAAAGATTTAGGCTTACATTCTAATTTGTCGATTTCAAAATAGCTAGCGGTAAAAAAGGGTTTGATATTTATCGAACTGTTTTCCCATTCACCATAAACAAGCACTTGCATGTTTTTGGTTAAAAAAGTATTGCCAAGTATCCATTTTTGCAATTTATAGCTGAGCGGTTGTCTTGCTTTTTCATCCCAATTACCCGCATACTTTGCCGTTTTAGGTTTGTTTGGAAAAGCAATTTGAAGTAAGCAACCTAAAAGACCCATGTTTCCCGGGCAACGCAAATGAATATGATCAGCGTCTTTCATAGCTTTAAATACTTTCCAAGTCATTTTGGGTAAAGCACACAACGTTTTAAATGTCGATTTTATACTTAGGACATTAAATTCGGGAACTACTCTAAAATCAATCTTATTTATTTGATATGCTAAGTCAATTGGCGATTTTTCTTTGATAGTCAATGGGGCGACTATGATAAATGCATCAACATAATTTAGCCAAATATTCATTTCTCGTACATAGGGCGCATAGGCAAAATATTTATCTTGCTCCTTAATGTGTTGGACATGTGTAATTACAGCAAATTTCATTGAAAGATACTAGAAAAGTTATCGCAATATGTTTTGATACTATATTTTGCTAAAAAAGAGGTTCTTGCATTTTCACTCATTTGAACAATATCATCTAGCTGAAGACTATCTACTCTTTCAAATACCGCAATCATATCCACAACAGTCGGTTGAAATATAAAACAGTCACGGCCGTCCGTCATGTAATTTGTTAATCCTGTTGTTGATGAAATAAGTAAAGGAGTTTTATTCATCATCGCTTCTAAACCTACCGTTGGTAGATTATCGACTTTAGAAGGAATAATTGCAAAATGACTCGTATTAAGGTAGGAGTCTATAAAATCATACGATAGTACCCCATGATATTTTATTCCGGTGTTATTATTAGCCATGGCAACTATTTCACTTTCCAATTGTCCGCCACCTGCGATGTTTATTACAATTTTGGAATTTGGATTAACTTCTTTGTATTTCAGGTAGGCCTCAATCATTTCTAACACCCCTTTTGACGGGTCTAATCTTCCAAGGTACGAGATGTTAATATTATTTGAATCCATAACGCTCTTAGCTACAAAACGATCAACCATTGGGTTTAAGATTACGCTCCCTTTATTTAACTTATAAAAATTGCGCAAATCATTTTTGGCTAACTCTGAAGGACAAATGATTGTATCGCAAAATAAATAATAGAACCATTTCTTTCTTAAAAACAAAAGTTTTTGCTTGATGTTTATCCCTTTTAAATCAGTAACGATTTGATTGGACAGCGTATGGTAATATTCATATGTTTTTACTTTTCCTAAGGAGGCAATTTTTGAAACAATGACACTTATATTACTTCCAACAAAATGCCCAATTATAACCTCTGGCTTATACTGATAATGAATTTTAGCATACCAAAGAAAATCTTTTAATGAAGTGGGGCGTTTAGTAGTAGACCAAGAAAAAACAATGATTTCGCCATTTTCTTTCTGAATAACTTTTTTCTCAGGAAAATAGGGATTGTGGGACATGAAAATAACTCTATGTCCTTTATCAGCAAGATCATGCGCTAAATGATAGCTCATTGCAGCAAATGAAATCTCATTGTAATTATGGGCTATCAATATTGTTTTCATAAATAAAACAAGAACTACTCTTTTGTTTTAGTGGCTTCGAAGTAAAGCGTGGAGCCATTATACTGATTTAATAGGGCTTTGCTAAATTCGAAATAAAACCTAAGGGACTTAAGGTCTAAGTATGGAAATTTTTTTGCTTTAACTTTAGCATTTGAAAATTGATTATACTCAAAAATATTCACTATATTTTCCTTAGTAAAGAAATTCAGATGCACTGGTGGTTTATCTTGATATAAGGCATCTTTTTCTCTATTAGGGTAATTGTATATTTTATCATAATTTGGCGTAGACAAAATAATTTTTCCGTTTTTATTAAGACGTTTATATGCCAATTTAATAAACAGATCTAAATCTTGCAGGTGTTCTAACACTTCCCAAAGCATGATAACATCAAATGTTTCATTTAATTCACCTATTGCTTTAAAATCACCGTTTATAGTGTTAAGTTTCAATGATTGTGACTTTTCAAATGATTCTTTATCGATTTCAACCCCTAAATATTTAATGTTTTCATCATGCTTTCTAATATAAGAACCTATTAAACCAACGCCACTACCAATCTCAAGTACTGATTTACAGTTACTATTTAATACATTTTTTTTAAGAAGGGCTGCTCTGTGAAATCCGACTTTAATTTTTTTATTCTCTAAAAGCATATTATACTCTACCACAGCATGGTGATTGTAGATTGCATCCTTGCTATTGTATAATTTATCATATACTTCAATAAATTCCTCTTGTGAGAAGATGGTCAAACAAAAAACCATTTTACATTTTTTGCATTGACCTAAATTATATTTCTGGTTTATGATGTCTATATCACTTTCACAAATTTTACACTTGGTATATGTACTCATAGTAATTCTATTATAGATGTTTTTTATTAAATTTTATTTTGTTTAGGCTTGTTAAAGAGAATACTCAACCAACCAACCACTCTACCACATGACTCTGTTAAGGCTTCTCTTCTATTGGGAGTTGTAAATATATTACTAAATCTGATTATGATCAATAATAAGACAATAGCATTCCATTTTAAACGGGCTTTAAACGATGGATTAGGATATTTTAGTCGCCAAACATACCAACCATTTCTGCTAACCATTTTACCGTATTTATATTTGTTTGGCCTACCAGATTCATGATGAAAATGCGTTAACTGGGCTTTTGTTGTAATTACATTTTTCCCAAACTGCTGAGCCCTTATACTATAATCTGCATCTTCATACAAGCCATAGCCTTCAAAATAGGTAGCAAATTTTATGGTATCACAAACTGATTTTTTAAACGAAAAGGACATACCTATTAGCAAATCAACTTCATAAATTTTACCATTAAGTGGAAATCCAGTCGTTCTTCCATTTGAAAATTCGGGCATTCTATTAGGTCCTAAATTTGATTGCAAGCCCAGCCAATTTCGTGCTATATTCCTTGTGCCTTCTGGATAAACATATCCATCTAATTCAAAAAAACATTTAGCTGAATATGATAAATGAGGTGATTTTTGAATCCATCTGTTTTCATTAATTGCTACACCTCCGACGCCAACAATAGATGCATCTGTTTTAAAAGCATCCAATATTTCTTCAAAATAATTTACTTCTAAAACAGTATCATCATCTAAAAAACAAATGATTTCTGAGGAGGAGTTTGTTTTAGAAATTCCGAAATTTCGTTGTTTTGTTAGACCTCTATTTTCTTCCGACACTTTAAAGTATTGAAGGTTTTTAAATTCATTTTTCTCTAGTATTTTTTTAGTTTCTTCATTGGTAGATCCATCTATAATCAATATTTCATTTGGGTATAAAGATTGAACCTTTACTGAAACCAATAAGTCCAACAAAGACTTTGGCCTCATAAAAGTGCACACAATTAATGTAAAAGACATGTTCATTATTTAGTTCTTTTTCCTAATTGAACCAATTTATCAGCATAAAAAATAGCCTTATTAAATTGCAATTGACGGAGGGGTAATTTGATGAAACGAATTGGTAATAACCAGATAGAATCTTTAAATAAATAAGACACCATATATTTAGATCGGTATTCTGAAAGCAATTTTGGGTCAAAATGTTTTAAATAAAAATAAATAACTGTAGGACTTGGAAGTGGCCTTATCCATTTCACCGGGATGTCTAATTCCCATGGTTGTTTCTTCCTGTTTTTTCCAATTATACTTGCTTGATTGCCCCAGAACCTATATCCGCCCGTTGCCGGTTTTAAATGTAAATTGGCGGCAAATGGGTTTTGTAAAACGGTAATTCCTAATTTTATTAAAGACAATCCAAAATCACTATCTTCACCATAACCCCCATCGTAATTGATATCATTACCTACTAATTTATTTACATATTCCCTTTTAACACAATTATTTGCATTATTAAAAAAAAGAGACACACCAGAAGTGTATCGGTCCTTTCCCATATGGTTTAATTTTGTGTACAAAACATCTAAATTTTGTGTTTCGTTGTCGGCTCTGACATCTAAACCATTACAGGCAGAAGCATTATAAGTTTGTAAAAAACGCAAATGATTTTCAATATAATCTTTAGGTATCCTGATATCATCGTCCCCAAAAATAAGGTAATCGCCTGTACATAAATCAATAGCTTCATTTCTAGCTCGGCAACTTCCTTTCGTTTCTTGCCATTTCAGAATAATTTCAAAAGGAAAATCACTAAATTGATACAATTCAACTTTTCGTGCATCAACGGGTGTAGCATCAACAATAACAACTTGAGTAGGCTTATAAGATTGAGAAGACAAATCATTTAATAATTGAATTGTATACTCTTGCCGCATCATTGTTGGAATAATATAACTAACTTTTGGATTCCCATTAAGAGCATTTAGTTTTCTAGGGGATAATACAGGAGTATCTTTCTTTAACTTAAATTTTTTCCATGCATAATAAAAAGCATTCCATTCACTAAGTTTCCAAAAACCAATTCTATAAATCATGAAAAGTGCATGATCTAGTTTAAATTTTTTTATAAAAAAAGCGTGTCTATCTTTTGGACCAATACATATTTCATCTTTTATATTTGAATTAAAAAGTCCGTTAACATATAGAGTAACAGCTCCGGCTAATAAAGCGCGATAGCCAAAATCAATGGCTTTCATTTGGATTGAAATATATTCATTATCAAATCCTTCTAATTGGTCCCAAACAAATTTTCTGACTGCAAATTGATTTGGATTAACACGCCAACTCACCCCTTCCTCTACGCCATCAAAATCACGAGTGTAAAACCCAATTGTTTGATAGACTATCTCTGGAAATGCATTTTTGTAACCTTGCTCGAATGAGCTATGCCATAAATCTCCATAACCGTTGGATAAAAATTCCAGTCGGTCAAAATCTGGTATTCCATTATATAAAATAACTTCTCCTGTAGTAGTTATATATTCTTTAAGTTGTATACTCATCATAAATAAGCTTTAAAAGCTCTGTAACTATTTTAATTTATACATTTTTGATAAAATGCAATACTTTCTTCAGCAACCACCTCAATACTAAATTTTTTTTCTACTATATCTCTGGCAGCAGTACCAAATTGATTTCTCAAATTAGGATTTTTAATTAATTTTAAAATTTGGAAAGCATATTCTTGATGATTTTTAGGATGCACTAAGTAGCCGCTAATTCCCTCTTCAATCACTTCTGAAGCCCAACCAATATTTGACGCCACAATCGCTTTATTCATGGCCATTGCTTCAATCCAAGAGACAGGCAAAGCCTCTGCAAATGTAGGAAAAACACATACTGTTGCCCTATTTATATAGTCCTTGATCTTATCATAGGATACACTACCAATATAGGATACATTTTGAAGTGCTTCTTTAGTAAATAATGGTTGCATCATCGCCCAAATAGAAGAGTTCCCTGTAACTACATCAGCAGAATCCTTCCCTACTAAAATCAATTTTGTAGATTTATTTTTGCTATGTACTTCATTAAAGATTAATGGCAATTCTAAAAGCCCTTTTTTCCTAACTAAAGTGCCATAATACAATACTATTGGGGCTAATTGATCTTCTTCAACTGAAAAACAATTAAAATCATGTATATCTATTCCATTAGGGATTACAGTATAATCCTTAGACAATCCGAATAACTCATTTGTGACTTGTGCTGTATATTGACTGACTGATACTATTTTATCTGCTTTTATAAAAGCACTTCTTTCGCGATACCTATTGAAAAATTTAACGGGACGTTGGTCTAAATGACAGAAATAAGTATCGGAGCCGTGTAGCTTGACAATCAAAGGGCAATATGTTTTAATATTAGCAGTAATCCCTTCCCAATCTACAGCTTCAATTATATCTATTTTGCTATTATCAACTAAATTATGAAGTAATTTTTCAATTTTTCTTTGAGTTAACAGTAGCGAAAAACCTTTTACTTTAATATTTTTAATTTGATAAAAAGCAATCCCATCTTCGACAAAATAATTGTCTTTTTCTTGACCGTATAAAACAATCACTACTTCATTACCGGCTTTTATCAATCCTTTCGCTAAGTTAAAAACACTTGTTCCAATCCCTCCTGAAAACTTAAATTTTGGGTGTGGAAACTCAGGAGTTAAAAAAGCAATTTTCATGTTATTTGATTAATAAATACAAAGGAATGTCAAAAATAGTGTTTATTTCTGAATGATAAGTTGCAATCACCTATAACAAAAGAGAATTAGTAGATGTAATGAACTACTATTGGAGTAAATTAAAATAATTATTGACCATTTCCTCAATTGAAAATCGCTTAACTTTTATATTACTTTCAGTACAATCCTTTATGTGTGCTTTTTGATTTAAAACATTGTTTAAGATTTCTTTTAATCCAATTATGTCTTTACTATCAAATAGAAAACCGTTTTCATTGTCGATTACCATTCCTAACACATTTCCTTCCTTTTTTGTCGTGATTACTGGCAGATTTGCTAAAAGACTTTCAATTACGGAGTAACAAAAAGTTTCTCCATGAGAGGGATGAATTAAATAATCATAATCGGCAAATCTTTCATAAAGATTATTTACACTCCCATTAAATCTAAAGTAACTTTGAAGTTTATATTCTTCTACCATTTCTTGAAGTGTGTTCTGGTAATTTCCACTTCCGAATAAATCAATATAAAAATGGTACTCTTGTTCTTTTACCAAATCATTCACTGCCCTAATGAGATCTTGTATGCCTTTTTCATGACGAAGATGGGCAGCTACAATGAATTTACCACTAAATTCAAAATTAGATTTCTGTTTGAATTTTTCAACATCTATTCCGTTGAATATTACAATTGCTTTTTTTCGAATATTAGAACCAAACTCTTTTATTTTATGTTGCCTGCTATATTCCGACACACCAATAAACAAGTCTATATATTGAACGTAAAGCAAGCCTTTCAGTCGCTTTTTAATTTTAATTCCTAGGGGATAACCTTCAATTGGACGTGGGTTGTGATCAACCGCAATAACTTTTGCTTTAGTTTCTTCTTTTATTTTTTTAAAAATTGGTGTACAAAGTTCGACAAAGTGGGTAATAACATGAGTATATTTTGGTTTATTTGCAACACAATATTTAAAGAAAAACTTTTCCACGTTCTTTTGCTCACTACTAAATATATTTAGTTTTAAATATCCATCGTGTCTAGATTCATTTGGGAAAAACCAATCTACCTGAATTCCGTTTTCTTTACATTTTTGATCAAAATGCCAGAAAAAATAATCCATACCTCCAATTCTTTCTGGCAACAATTTATAGGCACAAACTACTGCTACTTTGATTATTTGTTTGCCCATATTCTTAATTGTTCAGCGATTCTCTTTCCAGTTCCGACCAGGGGTTTTCCTAACTGAAGATCAATGAAATTACTTCTTTCCTTCGCTTTATTATCCTTATTTTCAAGTAAAAAATTAACAGCATTAAGAAACTCAGTTTCATTTTTCACAACTAGACTACCTTCCGATTCTACTAAACGGGATAAATGCAAATAATCTAAAAATTTTTGATCATCAAACATTCCGTTGTCTTTATTTCCAAAGACCGGATTAATAACTGGTTTATTAAAAATAAATGAGTCAAGAGTGATAGTAGATAAAATATTAATATTGAAATCACAATGCATCAAGAGCGATTTTAAATCATTTAAATCTTCTACAGAAGGTACACGTTGTGTCCAAGCTTCCATATGATTTTTACGTTTTATTGTCCAATCAGGGTAGTTCCAAACAATAAAATTGTACGTATCTGCAATTTCTTTAAATCTAATTGGCTCTTCGGCTGGGGAAGTTCTTACTATAAGGTTTATTTCTTTTATAAGCTTTTTTTGTACAATGAATTCAGCTAATAATTTAAGATAGACAGGATCATTTTTGCTGCTTGCATCATTACAAGTAAAAAATACGATTGGTTTATTTTGATCTAAATCGAATTTAGCTAATAATGTATTTTTTTCATAACCAAATTTAGGATTTACAAATGGTTCAAACTGAGGTGTCCCTACAATACTGATTTGATCTTGATTTACCAAATTATAGAATTGTAGCATTTCATTTTTCATTAATTCACTCCAAACCAAAAAATAATCAAAATTACCGGCCATTCTATTTTTGGAAGCTAAATTATCCCAACTAAAAATAAATGCTGCTGTTTTAATTTTGAGTTTTTCGGCGACGTAGATTAGAGGGGCAATAAAAGAAGGTCTTTGATGTGTAAAAAATAAAATATTTAAATTTTCTTGCTCAATTATTTTAAAATAGGACTTCAAAACTGGTTTTTGAGCAAATGAATATTGTTGCAGTTTGTTATACCAATTAATCCATTTTTCTGAGTTAAAGAAATATGTCCACCAATAAGCTAAATGAGTTGCATATCCTCTTGGTGTATGTGATTTTGAATAACTTACAACTAAATTATCTTGAATACCAAAATTTCCTTTTTTATGCTGGTGTAAATGTGCAATTTCCTTTATTTTTTTAAAAAACCAAGTAATAAATTTTTCATCAAAAACTTCTAATTCGATGATTTTACAATCTAAATTAAAATCTTCGTATACTGCTTTGGGCAAGCAGGATAATATCACCACACTACTAAAATTTTGTTTTGCTTCATGTATGAAATCACTCAAAATAAAATTTCGGAAACCTACACCATCTGTTATTACAACACCTAAATTTTTCATGCTTACTTTTTAATGCTCCCCACTCTTCCATGATCTGAAAAGGATCTATGAACTATTAATTTCTTGTCTAAACATTCTTCTGATAGAAAAGTAATGTCGCAAAAATAATCCTTTTCTATCGGATTTAATCGCCAAGGAATATGACTTTTATAATCTAAAACCCATCCATTTTTTTCTAGATTTTTTGTCTTTAAATCGTTCCATGACGTAATATAATCTATCCAATTATATCCAAGTTTCCAAGCCTCTTTTTCAAGTAACTCAACATCATTAATATCTACAGCCCTAAGACCTCCTACTTCTTCTTGGCTAACAGCAGTTGAACCATCTAAAAGGCAAATTCCTTTAATTCCGGGTTGCTTAAAATAATTCGTTTCTGAAATTATCAACTGGTCTAAATCAACAGTGATTTTATTGCAAATGGTGTCCGTAGCTAAAGAAGTAATGTTTGGATTAATTTTAACATAACGTTCTAAATTATAATAACGAATCCAACCCATATTTTTATAAAGTCCCAGACCAGCGGCATTTGCAGCAGTAGCTGCTAAAGGATAATAGGTTCTGGCAATATTATATAATTTAGTTAATATCCCTTTTCCTCTACATTCTTCATCCAAATAAACGTTTATAATCCATGCAATATTTCCGCCAAAAGCTGCACCTACATGACCTACAATATCATTTTTTTCATTTAAACATATTAATGATCTTCCATAATTAACATTACCATATTGCCATTCCCAAAACGCTTTATTATGTAATGGATGATCCTTACGATATATTCTATTGAAAAAAGAATGTAGTTTATCCCAATCTTCAATTGTAGCTTCTCTTGTTATCATAATGGTCTATAATTTTTTCCGCCTGGCAAATCGTTACAATCAAAACGATTCAATAATAATAAATTATTATTTTCGGTATTGATACCCCGTGTGGTTGTGAAACCTAATTTATAGTTGACGTTGGCTGCGATATTGGCCACATTTAGATTACAGGCTTCTGGCGACCCATAAGGATAAGCAACCATTTCTATTTTAGAATTTGTGGATTTTTCAAAAAATGCCTTTGAATGTTCTAGTTCAAATTGTATATCGCTTGACTTTAATAGGCCTAATGGATAATGGGTATGAGTATGACTTCCTAAATATCCTTGATGAGCCAAATGAATAATTTCATTTTGGTTCATATAAAGCTTTTCTAACTCTTCTTCCTCATTAAAAAAATCTTCAAAAACTGTATTAATTATTTCTTCTTGTTGAGTAAAATTCATTTTAAAATTCAAGATATACTTGAGAATAGCACTATCTAACTTATCGTAAATATAAGTTTTTTTAGCGTTTTCTTTATCTAAACTTGAAATGGAAACCTTTTCAAAAGAAGTTACTTTTTTTAAAAAATCAGATGGCGCCATAATTGAGCGTAGTAGGTGTATTTTATGAACAGTACTTACTTTTAAATTTTCATGGTTTTTTGAATTCGCAAAAAATATAGCAGAAATTTGCAACTCATCTAAAATAGGTAAAGCGTATTGGAATTGCTCTTTCAAACCATCATCAAAAGTGACAAAATAATAATTGTTTTCTGATGATAAAACAACTTTGACATTAGAAATTAAATCTTGAGGACTTACAAAATCACCTTTATCTTTAAGTAACATCAATTGCTTTTTAAAAGCACTTGGAGTAACTCCAAAAATACTTGGATAATTACTATCAAAATTGGGTCTTATGTAATGGTAGTTGCAAACCGTTAACATTTCTTAGTATAAATTAATCTTCAAATATCAAGGTTTATTTTGGAATCAAAAAATATTTACGAGTATAAAAAAGACTTTACAAAACAGCAATGTTTACTACGAACTTAAAATAAATCATTAAATATCTCTAAACTGCTTTTGGTGATTTACTTTCCAAATTGCAGGATTTAATAGCGATTTAAGAAATAATTCGGCACTATTTCCTTTTCCAAAATCGGATATAGAAGTTTGTATATGATGGCAATCTATAGATTTTAATGCTTTCTCAATAGCTTTACTATCGTAACCAACATTGATTATATCAGCATGTAGAGTCCTGTTTTGTTGACGTGTTCCAATATTTATAATAGGAATGCCATAGTAAGGTGCTTCTCTTATACCAGCACTACTGTTTCCAATTATAAATTGACTGGATTTAAGTAAAGTCAAAAAATATTCAAAACGCAAAGACGGGAATATTCTAAATCTACTATTTTGACTTAATTGTTTATAATTTTCAATGATACATTGGCTACCTAGATCATTATTTGGATAAATAACTACATAATTATGAATATCATCTAATAGTGCAGTTACAAAATTAGCAACATATTCCTTCATTTCATTTACTTCTGTTGTAACAGGATGAAACATAACAATGGCATATTTTTCAAATGGAATTTGATAATATTCCTTTACTTCTTTGAGGTTGGGCAAATGATCGGAAAACATAATATCAATGTCAGGTGATCCAATAGTATAAATTGAGGATTTCATCTCCCCCATTTGAAGCAACCGTTTAGCAGCATCAATATTGGAAACAAAATGTATATGACTTAATTTTGACACACTATGACGAATTAATTCATCCACTGTTCCCGAAAGCTCACCTCCTTCGATATGTGCTACTAAAATGTTGTTTAGGGACCCAACAATTGCACCAGCTAAAGTCTCAACCCTATCACCATGGATTACAATCATATCTGGGTCTACTTCTTTACAATACTCTGACAAACCTTGGATAGTTTTAGCCAAAGTTAAATCCATGGTAGTTTCATGAGTATGATTTTCAAAAGTGTGCACATTACTAAAATTACATCTTTCGATTTCAATAAGTGTATACCCATATTCTTTTTGTAAATGCATACCAGTTACAAAAACATAAACCTCGAATTCTTGATGAGCTTCAAGTATAGAGATGAGTGATTTAATTTTACCAAAATCGGCTCGTGTACCAGTCAAAAACAGGATTTTTTCCATGCTATTTTATCACATATGAGATGGTTTTTCTTTAGTTATAGAAAAACTAATTCATACACTAATTTTCAAATTTTATCTTTTATGATATGTATTATTCAAAATCTTCATAAGTTAATTGTTCGTCAACTTTAATTTCACGCGTTGCAATTTTACCCAGTAATTGATTGAAATGTTCAGCCAAAATCATTCCGGTCCCAGGTCTTTTAACCCAAATGTTTTCTTTATTTAAAATGTCACCTTTTTTGATATTTGCAATACTACAAACAGTTGCAAAAGCAAAATCAATTGTAACCTGTTCTTCTTTTGCAGGTTCCTTAGTACCACCTCTCATTTGCCAAATTTCATGAGAACTAATAATAAGTTCAGAACAAGCTTTTTCATCCATACTACAAATAATATCAGGACCTGTACGTAGCATATGATCGGTGAAATGACGTTCTACTATACTCGCTCCTAGTGCCACTGAGCCTAAACAAGCATTATTATTCAACGTGTGATCTGAAAGTCCAAAAACCTTCTCAGGAAACGCTTCATGCAATTGCTTCATAGCACCATAACGTACTAAATGAATTGGGGTTGGATATAAATTAGTAGTATGCAAAAGCGCAACTGGAATTTTGTGTTTATCAAATATTGCAACTGCTTTTTGAACACTCTCGATGGTATTCATTCCTGTACTTAATATTACTGGTTTACCAAAACTACAAATATGCTCAAGCAATGGATAATTATTACATTCGCCTGAACCTATTTTATATGCTGGTAGATCAAACTTTTTAAGTCTTTCAGCGGCGGCTCTTGAAAAAGGAGTAGATATAAAAATCATACCCTTGCTTTCTACATAATTTTTGAGTTCAAATTCATCGGTTTCGTTTAGAGAACAACGTTCCATTATCTCATAAATAGAAACATCAGCATTGCCTGGAATTACTTTTTTGGCTGCACCACTCATTTCATCTTCAACAATATGTGTTTGATGCTTAACAATTTCAACACCAGCTTTGTGAGCTGCATCAACCATTTCTTTGGCAGCCTTTAATGAACCTTCGTGATTAATACCTATTTCTGCAATTACTAAAGGAGGAAAATCAGGTCCGATTTTTCTGCCAGCTATTTCAATGTATGGGTTCATGTTTTTATTTATTTAAAAGATAAGACGCATATTCAAAATCTACTAAAGTATCTATATCTACAATAGGAAAAGAATCATCTATAATATAGGGTAAAGCTTTTTCCGAAATTATTGTATTATTCATTATTAACTCTGCTTTGCAAATATATAGCAATCCGTTTTCAAAATATAAAGGTTCTAAGTCTTGACTTCTCTGTCCAAAAGTATAATTAAAAGGAATAAATGAATTGTTTTTAATTTTTCCAAGTTTATATTCATTTTTACTTACTGTAAATAAACATTCTAAACCATCACTAATAAACTTATGATAACAATTTCTAACTAAATATTCTGGTCTTAAAGGATTAGTAGGTTGTAATAAAAATAAATTATCAATTTCTAAATTTAAATTGTCCAAAACGTTTTTTAATGCCGAAACAGTCGGCTCCAGGTCACCTGATAGTTCGGCAGGTCTATCTATAACTTGCGCTCCAAATTTAAGAGCAATTTCCTTAATTTGAAGATCATCAGTAGAAACAAATACGGAATCAATAATAGAAGGATTATTTTGAGCATAAATAATACTATGAGCCAAGAGTGGTAATCCATTAAGATTTAATAAATTCTTGTTGGGTAATCTTTTAGATCCACCTCTAGCCGGAATAACTGCAATGTTTTTCATTGAAAAAAGGAAATTGATAGTAAAGTAAAAATAACTATTTTTCTGGTATCCAATATATTTTAGCTTCCTTTAATTTGAGGTAATTTTCATATTCTATTCTGGATAAAGAATTTCTATTTTTAACCAGTTTTGGTATCTTAATAAAAAAATCACAAATAGCAAATAGTAACGGGAAAAAAGTCTTAAAATCACCTTTTATTAGTATTTTTTTTAATTGTTCACAAATGGAAAACATTAAACATTTAACTGCTACAAACAAGGGGAAAAACAAAATATAATTGAACCAATCGGAGCGCAATGACCTTCTTAATCGAAAAGAAAATTGTGATCTATTTTGCGCTCTCTTTATTAGATTTACCCGATGTTGTACCAATATTTCAGGAAGATAATGTACTTGCCATTTCTTTTTAAACAATTGAAGAGATGCAAAAGTTTCTTCTCCATAAAACTCATACCATTCTGGATAATTGGGGATGTCATTCCATGCTTCCATCCGCCAAATATGACCACAGCCCACAAAGCTTTTTACAATGCATTCTTTTTCATTGCTTTGAGAAAAAAATACATCATTTTTAGTCCAAAAAATACGCGAAGCAATTAATCCACATTTTGGGTTTGTGGAAAAATATTTTGAAATTAATTCTAAAGGATTATCTCCAATAAAATTTGCATCATCATCTAAAGAAATTGCATATTGCGCTCGAGTTTCATTTAACATCTTATTTCTACAATAAATATATCCTTTGGATTGTCTATTACTTTTTAAAATAATTTGCGGAAAATTTACTTTAACTTTTTCTATGGTCGAATCTTTAGAGCCATCATCATAAACTACACAAACCACCTCGTTATTAAGTAGTGGTTGAATCGTATTTAGAGTAAAAAGTAACTCATCGCAACGGTCTTTGGTAGAAATAAGTATCGCAAAAGTTACCATAGTCACTTTAAATTATTCATTATTTTTTTCAAATTAAATTCTGTTGCATAATCAATTAAATCTTTTCTGTTTAATATTAAACTAGATGGATTACTTTTCCAGATTTGATATAAATTAGTAATGCATATCTCTATAGCTTTTTCATCATTTGCTTCAGTCCAATATTCGTAATCACTACCTAACAATCGTTTCACTTCACTATAATAAGGTCCTAAAAGTAGAATGGGTTTATTAGCAACAACACAATTGGGAAATTTACCTGGTAGAAACGGACTAATTTCAGAAATAGCTTCTAGAATTATATTTACAGTTGCTTTATTTTCAAGATTTTGTACAATTTTATAATCTAAATAATTTTGAACAACAATATTAGAATGATTATAATCATTAAGCAATTTCCTATGAGAATCGTTATGTCCAATAAAATATAAGGTTGTATTATCTTTAGCATCAGGATTATTTTCTAAAAAATTCAAAAAACCTTTTAACAAAAACTCTGGATTTCTTTGTTTTAATAAATTACCAGCATGTAATAATGAGAATTGATTTTCTTTAAAAAAGTCAGGAATTGTTTCCAAATTATTGGATACATTGATTTGGTGAGGAATAATTTCACTTTTTAAAGCAACTGCCGGAAAATAACTTTCCATCCATTGTTTTAGCAGTAAGCTAGGAAAAGCTAAAAATTTTGCCTTTTCAGTTACATCACGAATAAATCTTTCTTTTTGCAAGTACCCATATTCTACCCAATTATAAGGCCTAGGATACATATGAAATGGATATGGATCATGAATATAAGCCATCCATTTTTTATGCAATTCAGGCAGCAGAAGCATTGCTCTATGTGGCCTGAAACTTCCTCCTTTACTAAGTGTAAGTATCAAATCCGGTTTGTAATCGCTTTCCTTTTTTATGTATACGGCAATTTGATTTGCATCATTGGTATGAGTGAACGAAAATCCAAAAATATTTTCAACATTATGATTGATTAAAATTTTTGTCTTTCTCTGAAAAATTCTTACCAAACGAGATAAAACAAATAATATAGAAAACTGTCGTTCAGGAATCCAAAGGCATTCTATTCCTTCTAAATTAATTTCTTTCTGAGAAAAATGCAAAACTTTTAGGTTAAATCCAGCTTTTACCAAATTAGAAATCAAAGCAACATTTACCTTGGAAGCACTGCTGTCATCTACATTAATCGACTCTGATATGACTAAGATTTTCATTGTTTTCGTTTTTCTAAATATTCTGAAATTTTTTGAGAAGCTAGCCCATCTCCATATGGATTTTCACTAGTTGGATTAAAGCCATTTTTGAGATAATAATTTGCCTTCTGAACGATTAAATCTTTCTGAGTTCCTACTAATGTTGAAAATCCTTTTTCTACACCCTCAGGTCTTTCTGATACTTCTCTAGTTACTAAAATATGCTTTTTGAATGTAGGTGCTTCCTCTTGAATACCTCCAGAATCTGAAATAATTAAACTGCAATGATTTAATAACCAAACTATAACAGGATAATCTACGGGTTGTAGCAAATGAATGTTTTTATTATGACCGAGTAATTTATACACCGGTTCTTGTACGTTAGGATTTAAATGCACCGGGAAAACAATTTGCACTTCTGTATCATAATGAACTATTTCGAGTAAAGCTTCACAAAATGAAATGAATCCTTTACCAAAACTCTCTCTTCTATGACCGGTCACTAAAACAAATTTCTTATTCAGAAGAAATTGTAAATTTTCAATTTCAGTATTAACAAAACCGGATTCCAATTTATTTTTTGTCCAAAGCAAAGCATCAATTACAGTATTTCCAGTTACTATAATATCTTTTTCAGCTATGCTTTCTTTAAGCAAATTACTTTTAGCTAATGAAGTTGGAGCAAAGTGAAAATCAGCTATTCTACCCGTTAATTGACGGTTAAGCTCTTCTGGGAAAGGAGCATTTTTGTTGTAAGTTCTTAGTCCTGCTTCTACATGACCCACCTTGATGCCTCTATGAAATGCAGCCAAAGCAACCATTGAAGATGTAGTTGTATCACCATGCACTAAAACAACATCTGGTTTCTCATTTACTAAAACAAAATCTATCTCTGCTAAAATATTGGCACTTAAACTATTTAAAGTTTGATTGGGCTTCATTAAATTTAGATCATAATCTGGAACCATTTCAAAAAAATCTAATACTTGATCAAGCATTTTACGATGTTGAGCAGTAACACAAAGCTTTACTTCAAAATACGCAGTGCTCTTTAGTTGATGGTAAAGTGGTGCCATCTTAATCGCTTCCGGTCTTGTTCCAAAACAAAGTATGATTTTCATCGGTTCTTAGTCCCTTTTTTTATTTTAATATGCATTTTAAAAACTTTTAAAAATAAGCTTTTAATAAAATATAAAACATGATTAAAGATGTATTTATCTTTTAGATAAATAGTTTCAAAAACAGACGGCTGAATTAATTGTAGATTATCATAATTTAGCTTATTTGCTTCGTCATCTATTCGATTTCCTAGGTGATATGCAAAACTTTTTACTGTTGACAATCTATAAAGTCCACGTTCTTCAGCCAGGCAATCCATAAATTTTTCTTCGTATCCATTCTTAAATTTAATTTCTGGAAATGAACTTTGATTTTTAAAGAGAGCACTTTTATAAGTTGCTATGAAATGTGTCGCTCCTAAAATAGCTTTTACTTTTCCATCCAGATAAAATTGTCTTTCTTTCCAATTGTATTTGAAAGAGGTATTGACAAGTGCTTCATTATTGGTACCTTTGAGAAATAAATCTACATCTTCGTCAGAAACTATTTTTCCGTAGCGCAATTTTTGGGTAAAAAAAGAATCGAAAATCACTGCTGAATTAAAATTAAGAGCAGAATATTGCGATGGCAAAGGAGTCACTATGCCTGCTTTAGGATGATATTGAAAAACATCGAAAACTGCATTTTCCCAACCTTTAAAAAATAGAACATCAGCATCGGATATAGTCACAAATGGCTCAAAAACAGATCGCACTTCATTTATGACCGCATAGACCTTTCCTCTATTTTGACCATACAAAACATATTTGTCTATTTTATCAAGGTATTTCTTTACAACACTTTCTGAATCTTTTATCGAATTATTATTAATTAATGTAATGTTAGTGGTTTCAGGATTAATGGTTTTGGTGAGCGAATGAAGACAATTGTCTAAAACCTGAAGTGCCTGAGTATAATAATCCTCTTGAATATTCGGAATATAAAAAACCACAACAACTCGGTGTTGCTTTTTAAGGTTTATTTCTTCCTTATTTTTTTCTGGATTTACACCTTCTCGCATTTACGTCATAATTTTTAATGCGTTGCTTCCTTTTAATAAAACATAATCAGCGCTACCATCATACTGACTTACTACAACTAATTCATTTTGAGCATTGATTTTAAAAATTGTTTTAAAATCATTTGCGATTAACATATTTATAATAGTTTCACAGGTTTCCCGTCCGTTAATCTCAGCTAATAACTCAATAATAATAACTGCTTCCTCCACCTGATTTAGTAATTCCATAGCTCCTTCAATTACTTCTTTTTCAAAACCTTCCACATCGATTTTAATCATTATTTTTTTGGAAGTAATGAACACTCTAAAATCATCTAATAATGAAACTAGAATGGATGCTTTTTTATTATTTTCTGAAAAAGATACTTTAAGTGAATGTTTCCCTTTATTCCATCCTTCATTAACATTTAATTCAGCAAGTCCTTTAAAATTACCAAGTCCCATATTAAATGGATTAATATTTTTAAAATTATTTAAACTAATGTTTTTAATAAAGTCATTAAAATTTGATGGTTCTGGCTCGAATGAAAAAATTTCTATTTTTGCGTTGGCCGAAGCCGCTGTCAAAGAATGAATACCCACATTAGCACCAACATCTACTAAGTCGTAACCATCTTGGGCAAACTTTTTAATAACGCTAAGTACTGCCTTTTCGTTATAAGTATTAAATAAAATGTTTTGTTCAATTGCAGATTTCACCCCCACACTCATGCTAAAACCATTAAATCGAATCAAAATCTTATCATTACGCAATAAACGTTTGATATACAATTTAATAGTAGTGCTTGGCTTGACATTATTATAAATGTATAATAAAAATTCAAGTAATATTTTTTTCATTCTTACTTGCTTTTACTTATGACTATAATCCATTTTGAATTCCATCAAAATCTTACTTTGATTTGTTGGCACTTGTCTACTATTACTAAAAAAATCACCAGACTCAACTATGATTTGGAATGCATTATGAATATAATCAGCAACTTCACCGTCAACTGTCATAAAAATAGTTGCAAAATAAATTCCATTATTAAATTGATTTCTAGGGAATTTTATTTTTATATCTTTTGGAAAAACATTTTCTTTGATATGCACTAAGTCGGAACTCACCCATGATAATCTTTGTCCGAAATCATCTTCAATTCGCATATCAAAGCGAATTCTTGAACTAATAATATTATCTGGATTGTATAATTTAATAGTAATATTCAATTCATTTCCAGAAACCACTGTTTCATTTTCACTATTTCCAAAAACTCTTACTTCTTGAAATTTAATTCTCCCATTACCTTTTCTCCCTTTAGCATTGAGTAAATCATTGGAAAAAGAATCTCCTTGTAGGTAAGTCATTATTGTTTGATTTATATCACTCTCCTTAATTAACCTTCCATTCTCAATCAACAATCCTTTTGTGCAAAGTTTTTGTACTGAGGCCATATTATGGCTAACAAAAAGTACAGTTCTACCTTGACCTTTAGTAATATCGCCCATTTTACCTAGACACTTCTTTTGAAATTCTGCGTCACCTACTGCTAATACTTCATCTACAATTAATATTTCACTTTCTAAATGAGCAGCTACAGCAAATGCTAAACGAACATACATGCCTGAAGAATAACGCTTTACGGGAGTATCGATGTAACGTTCTACACCAGAAAAATCAATAATTTCATCTAATTTTCTACTTATCTCATTCTTACGCATTCCAAGTATAGCTCCGTTCAGATATATATTTTCCCTTCCTGAAAGTTCAGGATGAAAACCAGTACCAACTTCTAGTAAACTTGCTATTCTTCCTTTTACCTTTATCTGTCCAGTAGTTGGGCTAGTAACTCTCGAAAGAAGCTTTAAAAGTGTACTTTTTCCAGCACCATTCTTGCCTATAATTCCAACGGCTTCACCTTGATTAATTTGAAAATTAATATCTTGTAAAGACCAAACAATATCACTTTCTCCTGCAATAGTTCTATCATTAGCTTGCCCAATTTTTATAAAAGGATCTTCCTTCCCTAATATTTTTGTTAACCAAAACCGCTCTATATCCCGAGATATTGTCCCTGTTCCAATTTGACCGATTTGATAAGCTTTAGATAAGTTCTCGACTTGTATAATTGTTTTATTCATTAGATGGTGTCAACAAAGTTTTTTTCTGTTTTATTAAAAATAATAATCCCAAAAAATAATATAACAAAAGTAACTATTGCAGAATAACTTAGGCTTCCAAAAGTAAATTCTCCTTTTCCTAAAAAAGCATATCGAAAAGCTTCTATAATTCCGGTCATTGGATTTAATCCAACCCAATAACCATATCCTTTTTCTTTAGCATAACTCAATGGATAAATAACAGAAGTAGTGTACATTAAAAGTTGAACTCCGAAAGTCACTAAAAAAGTCAAATCTCGATATTTAGTAGTAACTGCGGTAATAATTAATCCCATACCTAAGCCTAACATAGCCATCAAAAAAATCAATAATGGAAATAAAAACAGCCCTGAAGTAATTTTGAAACTGGCACCAATTACAGGAAAATAATAATAATATAACATCATGAAAAAGAGCAAAAGTAATTGAACTGCAAATCTAACCAAATTACTGACAACAATACTCAATGGCATTATCAACCTAGGAAAATATACTTTTCCAAAAATATTTGCGTTATCTCTAAAAACTGTACTGGTCTTAGTTAAACAATCTGAAAAATAATTCCAAGAGGTTATTCCTGTCAAATAGAATAATTGATGCGGTAATCCATCAGCACTTATACCAGCAAGTGTTCCAAAAACAAAAGTAAAAACAATCATGGTAAAAATAGGCTGAATAAAAAACCAAAGTGGTCCTAAAACAGTTTGTTTATAAAAGCTAACAAAGTCTCTTTTTACAAACAAAAAAAGTAGGTCTCTATAATTCCAAATGTCTTTGAATTTAATATCAAAAAATGACGTATGCCCTTTAATTACCAAATCCCAATCTTGAAATTGATTTTTATTATTCATTCTGTATATAGGTTAAAATTACCTCTTATGATACTTGCAAATATATAAATTCGCCTATCCTTAAAAAAACAAAACTGTTGATTTATTTAGTATTACAACATATTTATAAAAATAGATTTTTATTTGATTAGTTTTGTATTCTAAAATTAATACATTGATACATTTCTTTAAACCAAAACCTTTTTTAATTGATTTCATCCCTGATGAATATATAGATATTCATTCCCATTTATTACCAGGTATTGATGACGGTTCACCTGATTTAAATACTACTGAAAAATTAATTACTGGTATGGAAAATATTGGATTCACAAAGTTTATCACAACTCCTCATATCATAAGTGATGTATGGAACAATACTCGAAAAAGCATACAAGAGACAGAAAAAAAGACTATAGCCAATTTAAAAAAATTAAATTTAGAAACTCGAATTAAGGCAGCTGCGGAATACATGATTGATTCTCAATTTAGAGATCTATTTACTAATGAACCGCTATTAACATTAAGGGACAATTATGTATTAATAGAAATATCTTATCTAAGTCCTCCAATTCAATTATATGAGACTTTATTTGAATTGCAAACATGTGGCTACAAACCTGTTTTAGCACATCCTGAACGTTATAATTTCTACCATCGCAATTTAAATGAATACACAAAATTAAAAAATGCTGGTTGTTCTTTCCAACTTAACATGTTATCTACAACTGGATATTATGGCCCTAATGTAGCTAAAGCTGCAGATTTTCTATTAGGTAATAGAATGATTGATTTTATAGGCTCAGATGTACATCACAACCGTCATTTGGATTATATAAGAAAAAAAGTTGTTTTAAAAAATCATCAATTTTTACCTGATGTCTTTGAAAACAACTCTTTTTTTGATTTTTAATCTTCTTTTTTCTTTTTGAAAATAGACTTAATTCTTCTTGCTAATGACTTTTTATTGGATGGATCCGCACCATACCCATACCCATAACCATAAGCATAATTATATTTATACTTATAGCTATAACCATATTTGTAACCATAACCATAATTCAACCCAACATTATTGATTACATATGTCATATTTTTCAATTTTTCTCTATTACTTAAATTTACAGAGAATGGAATTAATTTTTTTGGTGTAAAATCAGCTCTAACCACATACAAAGTAGCATCAACGTACTGAGATATCAAAAGTGTATCCGTAACTAATAATGTTGGCGCACTATCTATTATAATTATATCATATTCCTTTTTTGCTTCATTAATCAATGATTCTTTACGTCCGTTTGACAATAGTTCTGCAGGATTAGGAGGAATTCTTCCTGATAATATGATATCTAAATTGGGATTATCTAACTGCTTCTTATTAATTATCGAGTGCCAATCAACTGAAGGATCATGTAAATAATCCTGAAGTCCTACTTCACTTTTACTAGTACTTAAATAACGATGTAATTGTGGATTTCTTAAATCTGCACCAATTAACAATACCTTTTTGTTCATAATAGCAAAAGAAATAGACAAATTAATTGCTGTAAATGTTTTTCCTTCTCCTTTTATTGTAGATGCAACTAAGATGGTCTGCCCCAATTTATCCATTTTTACTGGCAAGATATAGGATAAGTTAGTCCTTAAAATCCTAAATGATTCTCCAAGAATTGATCTATCATTAAATGTTGTAAGCTTTTCAATATTATCTATATGTGGAATCTCTGACAGTATTACTTTTCCTTTCGCAAATTTAGATACATCTTCAATATTATGAACTTTATCATCTAATAAAAAACTAATATATATAATTAAAAATGGCAATAATAAGCCAACTATAATAGATGAAATTATAAATGTAGCTCGTTTCGGTGAAGACGGGACTGAATTCGTCAAAGCATAATCTATAATTTTAATAGAAGAAGATGTTATTGCTAGATTAACCGCCGCTTCTTCTCTTTTTTGTAAAAGCAATATATATAGAGCTTCTTTAATATTTTTATTTCTATCAATACCATTTAGAACTTTTTCATCAAATGGAATATGGCTAAACTTATTAAATGTAGCTTGTTTAACTACATTGTTTTTTGCAAGAGAAATTTCTAATTCCTGTTGATAATCTTTAATAGTTTTTAAAATGTTATTCTTTAAATCAGCTAATCTATCATTTAACATAACGACATTTGGATTCTTGTTGCCTGCGCTTACTAAAAGTCGATCTCGTTGCAGTATTAACAAATTGAAATTAGTTATCAACCCATTGATATCTGAATTTTCTATTCCCATATCAGCAGGTAATAATGTTAAGTTAACATTAGATTTCAAGGATTTTTCTAAATACCTTGACAATGCAATTTGTGTTTCTGTATGAAAAACATCGGTCTTAGCCGTAGCTTTACTTTCAGTAGCTGCAGATGCATCAACATCTAAGAAAGTTAATTCATTATTACTCTTATATTTTGCTTTTCGAGTTTCTATTGAATCTAATTCAGTTTCAAGTGATTTAAAGCGATCGTTAACGAACTCAATAGTACGCTTATAGATCAATCTTCGATCTCTTAATCCATCTCCATCAAATTGTTTAATTACTTCATTTAATATTGCTTCAGATTTATCTTTATTAGAGCCTGTAATTGAAATGCTTAAAATATCTGAATTTTCATTTTTATTTGCAATTTTAACTGCACTGGAGAGACCTATAACTGTCGATTGAAATGATCCCTTTCGTATTAAATATTTAATACCTTTTATTTTACTCAGGTCTGTACCGACTTGCAACGATAACATAAAAGGAATTCCATTAATAACTTGTCGCGAATTATATGGAATTAAAACATTTTTATCAGCTCCATTAACTTCTACGATTTTGTAACCGCCTTTCTCAAGTTCGACTTCAAAGCTTAAAGTCTTGTCATCAATCTCTATAGATGTTCCCAACCATTCGATATTAAAAGGTATATTTTTCCATAATTCCAAATTATTGAAGTAATTAACCTTGTAATATTGTGTATTTAAGTTTAAGCTCTTGACTACTTGTTCAAGCAACCTATAAGACTTTAACACTTCTATTTGATTATCGAGATTTACTTTTGGTCTTCCAAACAAAGTAATGCCAGAACTAGGCAGTGCAAAACTATTTTGAGAATCGTCAATTATTTTAACATTTGTTTGAGATTCATAAATAGGAATGGTATGATTCAAATAGTATTTAACCGCCAGGAAACACACTACTACTGAAATTAAAAAATAATACCAATATCTAAAGTATTTAAAAATTTCTTCAATTATACTAAAATTACTTCCTCTATCAATTGAATCCTCTTGAATATTTTCCATGTTCTATTTTTTTAATAACAATACTACTGTAATTCCAAAAGATAATACACCTAAAATATTTACCGCACTTGTTATATATCCCGACTGTAATACTTTTGGTCCATTTGGATTTACTATAATAATATCATTCTGTTTGACATAGTAGTATGGACTATCAAACCATTTTGAAGATGTTAAATCCAAATGAACATAAGTTCTAGTACCATTAATTTCTCTAATTAATAATACATCTTTTCTAATCCCATTAATTGTTAAATCACCGGCAAAACCAATTGCTTGATTAAGTGAGATATTTTGTTCTTCAAAACTGTATGTTCCCGGTATTTTCACCTCTCCTATTACAGTAACTTTACTATTAATTACCCTTACGCTTACAGTAGGATCTCTGATGTATCCTTTTTCCTTTAGCAAATTTGCAATCAAAATTTGAACTTCCTCTGTCGTTTTGCCAGCAACATTAATTTCACCTAAGACAGGAAAAGTTATTGAGCCTTTTTGAGACACTAAATATCCCTGAATCTTATACGTTTCAATATTAACATTTCCTAATGCACTAACTTGTATATTAAATGGATCAGCAGATTCTTGAACCAAAGCAGTTACTTTAATAAATAATATATCATTTACTTGAAGTTTCGTAGGCAAATAATTTATATTTTCCTGAGAGTCAGTTTTAATATCTTGATAATATAAAATATTTTTTTTACTAGCGCAGGACAGGATAAAAAGTGAAGCTATTGCTAAGAAAAATAACTTTTTAATCATAATACATAAGATTTAATTATTGCTTTTAAAAAAGCAAAGTGATAAATTAATATTCCGGCAAATCTACAATTAGATTTTCAAATTGAGAAGTGAATCCTTTAAATAATTAAGATCTTAAAAAAAGTAAAAACCTTTTTTAAATCCCATCTAATTCTTGGAAGATCGAGTTTAAACTCTTGTACTCGGGAACAATTTTTTTCATTTTAGAAACAATTGCATTATTTGATTTTTGCTTTGCTGTTTCAATTAAAAGCAGAACTGACTCATTAATCTCGTCATATTTTATGATTTGTTCTTGAGCTATCATTATTTTTTCATTGTGGGTAGGCAGGTTTTTAGAAAAATCATTTAATAATTCTTCATATAATTTTTCTCCAGGACGTAATCCAATAATTTTTATCTCAATATCTTTATCAGGAATGAAACCAGCCAATCTAATCATTTTTCTTGCCAAGTCTATAATCCTAACAGGAGCACCCATATCAAAAATAAAAATCTCCCCTCCACTTCCCATAGCTCCTGCTTCTAAGACAAGTTGACAAGCTTCTGGTATAGTCATGAAATATCGAATAATATCCGGATGAGTTATCGTTATTGGACCACCTTCTTGAATTTGTTTAGTAAATAAAGGAACTACTGAACCATTAGAGCCCAATACATTGCCGAACCGTGTTGTTATGTATTTTGTAGATTTATTACTTTCTGTATTAGACTTTATTTTACTATTTAAAGATTGAACATATTTTTCAGCTATTCGCTTACTTGCCCCCATTACATTGCTAGGGTTTACAGCTTTATCAGTTGATACCATAACAAATCGTTCAACTTCATATTCAAAAGCTAAATCAGCTATGTTTTTTGTGCCTAATACATTAGTGAAAATTGCTTGAGCTGGATTTTCCTCCATTAGAGGAACATGTTTATACGCAGCTGCATGATATACAACCTCTGGTTTATATTTAATAAATACCTTTTCAATTGTTTCTTTTTCTCTGATATCAGAAATAACATTAATAATACTAACCTTTCCGTTACTATTTCTTATTTGCAAACTCAATTCATGTAATGGAGATTCAGCTTGATCTAAAACAATTATTTTCTTTGGCTCAAAACTTAAAATTTGCCGAACGATTTCACTTCCAATAGAACCGGCTGCACCAGTCACCATTACTTTTTTCCCTTTTAGTTGATTTGAAATCGATTTATTATCTAAAACTATTGGTTTTCTTTCTAACAAGTCTTGAATTTCAAACGCTTTTATGCTTTTAGTAATTTCTTTTTGCCCTTCTAAATCAACAACTAATGGTATAGTATACACTTTAAAATCAGATTCCAAACAATCCTCAACTATTTGAGAACGTTCTTTTTTGGATAAATTTTTATCCACAATAATAAGAGCATTAGCTTTTGTTTCCTTTAATAAAGAAGCCGCACTATTTTTCATAAATAAAATAGGTGCATCTAAAATTCTCTTTGTAGTATTTTGATTTGATTTTTCAATAAACCCTACTAATTTAAAACGCTTAGGAATTTCTGTTTTCAGTGCATTAGCTAATGCAATAGCATTATCATTAGTGCCAAATATCAATGCCTTTGTTAAATTGGAATTATTACTTGCATTAAAGTATCTTTCATATGTTTGCTTGACGATAACTCTATATAAAAATAAAAAGGAAAATGATAAAAAACCATTAATAACTAATCCTGTATTGAGAAATAGTTTTCTATTATGAAAGATGAAAAAATAATAATTAATAGCTAATAAAATGGTAAATGAAAAAAACTGAGCAAAAAAAAGTTTTAATGCATCAACGTAGGAAGAATGTCTTATGATTCCAGAATATGTTCGATAAAGCCAAAAGAAAAAGACATTTACACAAAAATACAATGATAAAGAAATAAATAATAGTTCATTCTTTATATAATGCAAACGCAAGCCACTAAAAAATAAAAAAGTTATTAAAGAAGCCATAAAAAGTAACAAGACATCAAACATAAGAACTAACCATCTAGGTAAATAACCTAAATTTTCTAATCTAAAATCGATATTGATTTTAGACCAAAAGTCCTTTAAATCTTTCAATAAACTTGATTTTGTAGTTTCTTTCAATGGAATTGTTAAATATTAATTTAGTTGTAAAAATAGTAAAAATGTGTACTTTAAAACAAAGTCTTAATCACTTTCGTTATTCTTTCTCTATCGTTGTCAGTTAAATTGGAACTTGAAGGCAAACACAACCCATTATTAAATAAATTTTCTGATATTTTGTTTCCGAAATAAGCATAATTACGAAATACAGGTTGTAAATGCATTGGCTTCCACAAAGGTCGAGATTCAATGTTACCTTTTTCTAAAGCTAACCTTAAATCTTCGCTTTTAATATTTGTTTTTGATGAATCAAATAATATACAAGAAAGCCAATGATTAGAATAGTAATCCGAATTCGGTTCTGTAAAAACAGTAATTGCATCAATTTCTAAAAATAAATTCAAATAAAACTGATGCATTTCTCTTCGTTTTTTTAAATGATCATCTAGTACTTCCATTTGACCTCTTCCAATACCTGCACAAATATTACTCATCCTGTAATTGTAACCAATTTCACTATGCTGATAATGTGGTGCATTATCTCTTGCTTGTGTTGAAAGGAAAACAGCTTTGTTTTTTATCTCTATTGTTTTAGTTATCAAGGCTCCACCTCCTGAAGTGGTTATAATTTTATTTCCGTTAAAAGATAAAATGCCAATATCTCCGAATGTTCCACATTTTTTCCCTTTATAAGTACTACCCAATGCCTCTGCACTATCTTCTATTATTGGTATTTCGTATTTATCTGCTACATTTCTAATTTCATCAATTTTACCTGGCATTCCATACAAATGCACCATCACAATTGCCTTTGGCTTTTTACTTCTCTTAATTCCATCCAAAATAGCTTCTTCTAATGCAATTGGACAAAGATTCATCGTTTCATTTTCACTATCCACAAAAACTGGCTTAGCACCCAGATATACTATAGGATTAGCTGAAGCAGAAAATGTCATACTTTGACAAATTACTTCATCTTCTGATGTTACTTGGAGTATAATTAAAGCCAAATGTAATGCTGCCGTTCCAGAACTTAGTGCAGCCGCAAAAACATTTTCTCCCAAATAATCTTCTAAATCTTTCTCAAATCCGTTTACATTAGGCCCCAAAGGCGCTACCCAATTCGTATCAAAAGCATCTTGAACAAATTTTTGTTCACTCCCTCCCATGTGCGGAGAAGAAAGCCAAATTTTAGAATTATTCATTTTCTTGTTTATTTTTTATTATTCTACCTGGATTTCCTACTATTGTCACAAAATCGGGTACATCTTTTAATATTACTGTTCCAGCACCTATGGTAACCCAATTACCTACCGAAACGCCTTGAATGATAGTTGCGCCAATACCTACATGGCTTCCTTCTCCAATAGTTACTCCACCTGCTAATGAGGCATTAGGCGAAATATGCACAAAATCTCCTATAACACAGTCGTGTTCAATTACTGCATTTGTATTAATAATACAATGTTTACCTATTTTAACATCTGGATTAACTATCGCACCAGCCATAATTACGGTGCCTACATCTAATGTTGAATAATTTGAAATTAGTGCATTTTTATGAACAGCTGAGGTAAAATTTAAATTAAGTTTAGTGGATAACATTTTTCTAACTTTATTGTTACCTATTGAAATTATCCACTTAGAATTATCATCAAAATCGGCATTAGTGTTTTTATAAACTTTGATTCCTAAAACAGTATTAAGCTTAGGGTTATCATCAATTATTTTATCAATTATAAAATTATTTGACAATACTATATCTGCTATAACTTTACTATGTCCGCTTGCTCCGTATAAATTAACTTTATTTTCCATTAAATGGTTCTATCGTTGATGAATCTAACGCGTTTATTCCTTCACTTGTCATTACTTTTACAATAGTTTTAATAATGATTTTTACATCTAAAAAAAAAGAAACATTATCTACATACCAAACATCATATTCGAATTTTTGATCCCAACTTATGGCATTTCTTCCGTTTACTTGAGCCCAACCAGTTATACCAGGCTTTACTTCATGACGCCTTTTTTGGAATGAATTGTATAAATGTAAATAATTAGTCAATAGAGGCCTTGGTCCAATTATGCTCATATCTCCTTTGATAACATTAAGTAGTTGCGGAATTTCATCCAAAGAGGTTTTACGAACAAATTTTCCAATTTGTGTTAACCGTTGAGCATCTGGCAATAAATTTCCATTCTCATCTTTATTATCATTCATGGTTTTTAACTTAATTATTTTAAAAAGAACTCCGTTCTTACCAGGTCTTAATTGTGTAAAAAAAGGTTTTCCGTTATTAACAAAATAAAGCATTAAGGTAACGATCAAAAGAAGTGGTAATAGTATAATAAATCCTATTAAAGCTCCCGTAAAATCGATAATTCTTTTTATAAAATTACTATACATTGTTATCTCATGAAGATTTATTAATTGGTAAAATTAACAAAAAAAGATGGTTTACTCGTATCCCTTTATAATTATATAGAATAAAAAACCCTCTCTGTTTCCAGAGAGGGTTTCTATTATAAACCTAAAGGTGATTATCTTTTGATAACACGAAGTGTTTTAACATCACTTCCTTGTGTTACTACTACATTATACACACCTGATGCATAACGATTTCCTATCTGTAAA
>CANBOV010000026.1 GCA_947371275.1 Flavobacteriaceae bacterium
TAGATGCCCTACAAATTCCTTTGAACAAAACACAAATTAAAGGGCTTTTGGGATCCTCATTATCGTTTGTTTTTCAAGCAATTTTTAAGCAAAGTGACAAACCGTTTTTACTTATTTTAAATGAAAAAGAAGAAGCAGCCTATTACTTAAACGATTTGGAACAATTAATTGGCGCAAATGATGTGCTATTTTATCCTAGTTCTTATCGTCGCCCTTATCAAATTGAAGAAACTGATAATGCTAATGTTTTATTGCGTTCAGAGGTGTTGAACCGAATTAATTCACGTAAAAAACCTGCAGTAATTGTTACCTATCCCGAAGCGCTGTTTGAAAAAGTAGTGACGCGAAAAGAATTGGACAAAAACACGTTGAAAATAGCTGTTGGTGATCAAGTCTCAATTGATTTTATAAATGAAGTTTTATTCGAATACGAATTCAAACGCGTTGATTTTATTACAGAACCAGGAGAGTTTTCGGTACGCGGCGGAATTCTTGATGTCTTCTCTTTTTCGAATGACAATCCTTACCGAATAGAGTTTTTTGGCAATGAAGTAGACAGCATTAGGACCTTTGATGTAGCCACACAACTTTCGGTGGAGCAGCAAAACAAGATTACCATCATACCTAATTTGGAAAATAAATTCATCAAAGAAAATCGTGAAAGCTTCCTTGATTACATTAGCAATAAAACTATTTTATGCATTGAAAACACAGAGTTTCTAACATCACAATTAGATAAACTATTCAGCAAAGCAATCGAAACATTTGATAAACTATCCAAAGATGTAAAACATGCTTCTCCAGAACATTTATTCTTGAATCAAGAAACGTTTTTGCATAAAGCCTTAGATTTTTCAATAATTGAATTATCCGATAATAGTATTTTCAAAACAATTAAAACTTTTGAATATCATATACAACCTCAACCTTCCTTTAACAAACAATTTGATTTGTTGCTGAATAATTTGAGCGATAATCATTTTAACGGCTATACTAATTATTTATTTTGTTCGAATGAAGGACAAGCCAATCGTTTTCATGATATCTTCGAAAGTTTAGACGAAGCCAATCATGAAAATATCCTTAAGCAATACCATACCATTGTTTCTTCATTATATCAAGGCTTTATTGACGAAGAAAACCAAATAACCTGCTATACTGACCATCAAATTTTTGAGCGTTACCACAAGTTCAAAATCAAAAATGGCTATTCTAAAAAACAAACTTTAACATTAAAAGAGCTTAATTCTTTATCTGTTGGTGATTATGTAACGCATATTGATCATGGCATTGGTAAATTTGGTGGATTGCAGAAAATTCAGGTAGAAGGAAAAACACAAGAAGCCATTAAACTAGTATATGCTGATAACGACATAGTATATGTAAGTATACATTCGCTCCATAAAATTTCTAAATACAGTGGTAAAGACGGTACACCTCCTAAGATATATAAACTCGGTTCTAATGCTTGGAAGGTTTTAAAACAAAAAACAAAAGCACGCGTAAAACACATTGCTTTTAACTTAATTCAGCTCTATGCAAAACGTAGATTAGAAAAAGGATTTTCCTTTGCACCCGACAGTTACTTGCAAAAAGAATTGGAAAGTTCTTTTATTTATGAAGACACACCTGATCAAATTACAGCTACTCAAGATGTAAAAGCCGATATGGAAAAAGACCGCCCTATGGATCGACTAGTTTGTGGTGATGTAGGTTTCGGGAAAACAGAAGTAGCTATTCGTGCTGCTTTCAAAGCAGTTGACAACAGTAAACAAGTAGCTGTTTTGGTTCCTACAACGATTTTAGCTTATCAACATTATCGAACTTTTACCGAACGGTTAAAAGAAATGCCTGTTCGAGTAGGATACCTCAACCGATTTAGAACTTCTAAGCAAAAAGCCCAAACCTTGGAAGAATTAGCCGCTGGTAAATTGGATATTATCATAGGTACTCATCAATTAGTCAACAAAAATGTAGTCTTTAAAGATTTGGGGCTGTTAATCGTCGACGAAGAACAAAAGTTTGGTGTTAATGTTAAAGACAAACTGAAAACCATTGCCGCTAATGTAGATACACTGACATTAACTGCTACGCCTATCCCAAGAACCTTGCAATTTTCATTAATGGCAGCTCGGGATTTATCTGTAATAACTACCCCGCCTCCTAATCGATATCCTATAGATTCGCAAGTAGTTGGGTTTAATGAAGAGTTGATACGCGATGCGATTTCTTATGAAATACAGCGAAACGGTCAAGTTTTCTTTATCAATAACCGCATTGAAAACATAAAAGAAATTGCCGGAATGATTCAGCGACTAGTTCCCGATGCTCGTGTGGGTATTGGACACGGACAAATGGAAGGTACAAAACTGGAAGAGCTGATGCTTGGTTTTATGAACGGCGATTTTGATGTCTTAGTAGCTACTACTATTATCGAGAGCGGATTAGATGTCCCTAATGCTAATACTATTTTCATTAACAATGCCAATAATTTTGGCCTTTCAGATTTACATCAAATGCGAGGTCGAGTAGGTCGTAGTAACAAGAAAGCTTTTTGTTATTTTATTTGCCCACCTTATTCAGCCATGACAGATGATGCTCGTAAACGCATACAAGCATTGGAACAATTCAGCGAATTGGGAAGCGGATTTAATATTGCAATGAAGGATTTAGAGATTCGCGGTGCAGGAGATTTATTAGGTGGTGAACAAAGCGGCTTCATCAATGAGATTGGTTTTGAAACTTATCAAAAAATAATGAATGAAGCCATTGAAGAATTAAAAGAAAATGAATTCAAAGACCTTTATGATGATGGCACTGATGATGAAAATAAAAAATATGTAAAAGATTTACAGATTGACACCGACTTTGAATTACTTTTCCCCGATGAATACATCAATAACATATCAGAGCGATTGAATTTGTATAATGAGCTAGGTGCTATCAATGACGAATCTAGTTTATTGGCGTATGAAACCAAATTAATTGACCGTTTTGGAGCCTTACCTAAAGAAGCCAAAGGACTACTCAACAGCATCCGCATCAAATGGATAGCTACTCAAATGGGGATAGAGCGAATCGTGATGAAACAAGGGAAACTGATTGGCTATTTTGTGTCAGACCAACAATCTGCCTATTATAATTCAAAACAGTTCAGACATATGTTACAGTTTGTCCAACAGCACGGTAATCTGTGTAAAATGAAAGAGAAGGAAACCAAAAATGGATTGCGATTATTACTCACTTTTGACAATGTGAAATCCATTTCTAGAGCATTGGAATATATGGAACTAATGAAGGCTTAACAGTAAAAGACCTCTCTATTAGAAAGGTCTTTTACTGTTAAAAAGGTGGAGTATTTATAACTTTAAAATCTTAAAATTAGCCTCCTTATCATTGAATTTTATGGTAAAGAAATAAGTGCCTGAAGCAAATTTTGAAATATCTATATTTGCATTTAATTCATTTAATTTTTGACCAAATAATAGTTGCCCTTGAACATTATAAATGGCGATTTCTGTAATCGTGTCTTTAGAAGAAATAGCTACTTTCCCCGTAGTTGGATTAGGATAATAACTAAAATCTATGAAATCGTTACTATTTTCACCTAAAGAACCTGTACACGTTATATTGGCTACCCAACCGGATCTGTTTTCGGCCTGATCAGAATAAAATTTAAAGGTTAACGCACCTGTCGAATGTGTAGAATTAAAAACGCCTGGATTTCCCGTTCCTGATAATCCACCAGAGGTTAAATCAGGGTAAAATTCGTCTGGACCATTATAAATATAAAGAAAGTCAAACGTGCTCTCTAAATTAAAACTGGTAAAACTTGCCTTTATTTTTAAACCTGTACCAGTAGGCATCATAGTTCTTACCCATGATTCCATGTCGGAATAATTAGAAGTACTACCACCTGTGTCCGTAAAAATAAAATTACAAAGATTGGTATTTGAGGTCGCAAATATCTTTTCTTTACTAGAAGAAATAGCATCTCCTAAACAAACAGGTCTTACACGAACAACATAATATGTGTTTGGATTTAGCCCTGAAACGCTGTAGCTTGTTGTTGTTAGAGTATTCCATACTATATTTGTTGATGAAAATGGTGTTACTGAAACTTGCCATGAAGTGGCATTTCCTGCTTCATTCCATGTTATAGACACTGCATTATTAGTAATGTCGGATACTGCTATATCGGTTACCATATTGATACAAGTATTGATACAGTCTGTACTTAAACAAGTTGAATTATTAACTGTATCAAGTATTAACGATGCAGGTTGTGGCCCAAATCCATTTGCCAAATTAATCCCAATTCCTGCAACTAAATGGCAATAACTCATAATCGTCCCTCCTTCATTTCCTTGAGGTAATGGACCCGTTGCACAATTCCCTTCAGTATACTGTGTATTGGCCGTAGGTCCACAGCCATCTATTGCTGTATTATTGCCATTCCAATAACATCCATGAGTATGTGGCGACCCTAAAAGATGTCCTAACTCATGCGTCATTACCTGTACCGTCCATGAAAAAGTAGGCACTGTTGCATAATCAATATCAACATCTGAATAACTATAGTTGTTTTGTGAACATAAGCCATTTATGGCTATGGCGACCCCTCCTAATCCTCCTGGATCTATTCCAACTAGCTGACCCAAATCCCCATCAAAAATTGGAGTATTAGCTGCAAAAGCAGATAAATACTCGTAAGAAGTAGTGCCGATTCCATTATATGGATCTTGTACAGTCCAAATATAAACCGATTTTAATGCTACCGATATTCCATCATTATCATACAGTGTTTGAATATTATTAAATACAGAAGTTAACCAATTAGTTGTATCTGTTTCATTACTGTTATTAATTGAAAAAAGATCATAATCTACTTCAAAATAAATACTCGCACACCTTGTACTGAGGGCGCTTTTTGAAGATGACTTATTTGTTGAAGGTAATAATTCACTTTCTTTCACATGACAGTCAAATTGATTTAAAACATTCATTTTTGCATCTGAATAGACAATATATTTTGTTTGATTTTCTTTATTTTTTAATTTACCAATTACAATATTTCCCAATGTTGGACTTGAAAAAATTCCACTACATTCACCATTAAAAAAATTAAATGTAGCAACCGATTTATTGTCTCCCTTTATAATTCCTCGATAATAGAGCCCTAATTCATATTTAATATTCTTCCCTTTATCTGTATCCACATGAAATCCTTCTGCCGTAGGATTAACTCTATATAGCAATAAAGAAACTATATGATTTTGGAATGGAATAACTAACTCAATGTATTCCTTTTTATCAGCTACTAGTTGATTTGTCTTTTGAATGTTTAACTTTGTTAAAGTAGCATCATTAACAACTTTGCTAATTTCCTCATCAGCGCCATTTTTTCCTTCTATGAATACATTTATAGGGTCAAATACTATTCTAGAATTTTGCAGTTCAGATATTTTTTGAGCTATTTTATTTTGTGCAACCAGACATACACAACTAAAAAGAGCATACCATAATAAATACTTTTTCATAGCGCTATATTATTTTTTGTAAAGTTATTGAAATTCAGTGGAAATCAAATTATTGCTGATATTTTTAAAAGGTGTGATTAAAAATGATAAAATGCATCTTCAATATGTTCCATTTTAAATTCATTATTTTCTTTATAAACCGAAATGATATCAAAACGCACTTCAAAATCTAAATTATTAGAATTCACATAGGCATTAACGGCTTTTACTAATAGTCGAATTTTTTTTGTTTTTACAAACTCTTGTGGTAAACCAAAAGCAATACTTGAACGTGTTTTCACTTCAATTATAGCCAACACATTTTCTTTTTGAGCAATGATATCAATCTCTGCTTTTTGAAAAGTCCAATTTGTGTCTAAGATTTTATAACCATTAAGTTGCAGTAAATCTACTGCTAACTTTTCGCCATACTTACCTAAATCATTGTGCTCTGCCATTTATTCAAATATTATTTTGCTTTCAGTTGCTGATACAGATAGGGAAATTTGTCTCCCAAAAATCAAGGCCCGATTATCTTGAATATGTCCAGCAGGGAAATTATAAACAATAGGAATATCCAATCCTGTTACAGCGTCTTCAATAATTTCCATTGCATTTCTCCCCCAAGGAATTTCATTGTCATTCATCTTAGTCATCCCGCCAACAATAATTCCTTTTAAACTAGACAAACAGCCATTGCGTTTCAAATTCATCATCATTCGGTCTATATGATATAAATATTCATCCAAATCTTCAATAAACAAAATTTTATTATTGCAATCAATTGCTGATTCAGAGCCTAACAAACTATACAGAATAGAAAGATTCCCCCCAACTAATTCGCCCTTAACTTGGCCTTGATGATTTAAAGCATCACATGTCAAAGTATAGGCTAATTGTTCTCCAAATAAGGCTTTGCAAAAAGAATCTTTGGCTTCTTCAGTCGCTCTGGCAACACTTACAGGCATGATGGCATGTAGTGACTCAAACCCCATTCTGTTTAAATGACTGTGTAATACCGTAACGTCACTAAACCCTATAATCCATTTCGGTGATTTTTTGAATTTAGTAAAATCTAACTTGTCAATTATCCTCACTGTCCCATAACCACCTCGAACACACCAAATTGCTTTAATGTTGGGATTATCCAATTGTTCTTGAAAATCGGCTGTGCGTTGCTCGTCTGTACCAGCCAATTGATAATAATCTAGTCCTATAGTTCTACCTAATTTTACTTTTAATCCCCACCCTTCTAACAAATCTATGGTAGGTTTCAAATTGTCTTCAATATTTTTACGTGCTGTTGAAACTATGGCAATAGTGTCGCCTTTTTGGAGATAGGGAGGTGTAATCATCTTTTTTTGTGAATAAGAAAAAATGGTGCTAAAATAAATTAAGATAAAAAATGTTCGCATTAATCCTTTAAAGTTACTATAATTGGCTGTTTCAAAAGTAAACAAATCAAAAATTAATTCGGGTTTTCATCCCTAAAAACTTATTTTTGCTGTCTATATTAAAGATTATGACAGCAAATCCTAAACGATATACTATTACCGCAGCATTACCTTATACTAATGGCCCTATTCATATTGGTCATTTGGCTGGTGTATATGTCCCATCTGACATATATACACGCTATTTACGATTACAAGGAAAAGATGTAGTCTTCATCTGTGGCAGCGATGAACACGGGGTAGCTATTTCCATGAAAGCCAAAAAAGAAGGCATTACACCACAACAGGTTATAGATAAATACGATAGTATTATTCGTCAATCGTTTATTGATTTTGGTATTTCATTTGATAATTATTCTAGAACTTCCTCGAAAGTTCATCATGATACTGCTTCTGATTTTTTTAGGAATTTATATGACAAAGGAGATTTTATAGAAGAAGTAACTGAACAATTGTATGATGCCAAAGCAGATCAATTTTTGGCGGACCGTTTTGTAATAGGTACTTGTCCCAAATGCGAAAATCCAGAAGCATACGGCGACCAATGTGAACGTTGTGGTTCTACGCTAAACGCTACCGATTTAATTAATCCGAAGTCAACCATTACTGGCGAAACTCCTATTTTAAAATCAACTAAACACTGGTTTTTACCACTAGACAGATATCAAGACTTTTTAAGAAAATGGATATTAATTGACCATGCAAGAGATTGGAAAACGAATGTCCTTGGACAAGTTAAATCTTGGCTAGATGATGGTTTAAAGCCTAGAGCAGTTACACGTGATTTAGATTGGGGTATTGATGTACCAGTTGCTGGAGCAGAAGGAAAAAAATTATATGTATGGTTTGATGCCCCTATTGGTTATATTTCATCTACCAAAGAATGGGCAACTAGAGAAGGTAAAAAATGGGAACCTTACTGGAAGGATTCAGAAACTAAATTGGTTCACTTTATTGGGAAAGACAACATCGTTTTTCATTGCATTATTTTTCCAGCCATGTTAAAAGCAGAAGGTAGTTATATATTGCCTGATAATGTCCCCGCAAATGAATTCCTTAATTTAGAAGGTAATAAATTGTCAACTTCTAAAAACTGGGCGGTTTGGCTGCACGAATATCTTATCGATTTTCCAAACAAGCAAGATGCTTTGCGATATGCCTTAACCGCCAATGCCCCAGAAACAAAAGATAATGACTTTACTTGGAAAGATTTCCAAGCCAGAAACAATAATGAATTGGCCGCTGTTTTCGGAAACTTCATTAATAGAGTGGTTGTATTAACAAATAAATACTATAATGGTATTGTTTCTTCACCTAATGAATTTTCAGAGGTAGACAATCAAACTTTAGCTGAATTAAAAGCCTATCCTGCTGTGATAGGGTCTTCTATAGAGCGCTACCGCTTTAGAGAAGCCCTTGGGGAATTAATGAATGTAGCTCGTTTAGGCAATAAATACCTAGCGGACGAAGAGCCTTGGAAAATGATAAAAACTAATCCGGAACGAGTACAAACGCAAATGTATGTGGCAATGCAAATTGCTGCGGCATTGAGTGTATTATCTGAACCCTTCTTACCTTTCACAGCGGCTAAATTAAAAACCATCTTAAAAGCAAATAATTTAAAATGGAATACCGTTTCAGAAACATCTGATTTACTTCAAGCAAGCCACCAAATTGGCGATGCCGAAATTTTATTTGCTCAAATTGAAGATGCTGAAATACAAAATCAAATCGATAAACTTGAAACTACAAAAAAAACCAATCTAATGGATACTATGATAGTAGAATCTCAAAAAGCAACTTCTACATTTGAAGATTTTACTAAATTAGATTTGCGTGTGGGAACCATTTTAGAAGCCGAAAAAATGCCAAAAGCCAATAAATTATTAGTCTTAAAAGTAGACACTGGCATGGATGTACGGACTATTGTTTCAGGAATTGCAGAAAATTTTTCACCGGAAGAAGTTATTGGAAAAAAAGTAACCGTTTTGGTTAATCTAGCGCCAAGAGCTTTAAGAGGTGTTGAAAGTCAAGGAATGATTTTAATGACCACTGATACTCAAGGCAAATTAGTTTTCGTCAATCCAGATTCCGACGGCGTGAATAATGGATCTTTGATAAGTTAATAAACACTATGAATCTAAAAATAATCGCTTTTGATGCAGATGACACATTGTTTGCCAATGAACCTTATTTTCAGGAAACTGAATATAAGTTTTGCGAACTAATGTCGAGCTATTTACCACAACATTCCCTTTCCCAAGAATTGTATAAGACTGAAATTGATAATTTAGATTTATATGGTTATGGTATAAAAGGATATACCCTTTCGATGTTAGAAGCTGCAATCAAAATTTCTTGTAACACTTTATCTATAGAAGCAGTTAGCAAGATAATTGATTTAGGGAAAGAGCTACTGCAAAAACCAATAGAATTACTTGATGGTGTTGAAGACACCTTAAAAGCCTTACATGGAAAATACAAACTCATTGTAGCTACTAAAGGTGATTTAAAAGACCAACAACGTAAATTACACGACTCAGGATTAGGTCCTTATTTTCATCATATTGAAGTCATGGCGGATAAGCAAAAACTAAATTATCAAAAACTATTGACGCGTTTAGAAATTATGCCGGAGGAATTTTTTATGATTGGAAATTCTTTAAAGTCTGATGTATTACCGGTTTTAGAAATTGGAGGTCATGCTGTTCATATTCCTTTCCATACCACTTGGGAACACGAAAAAATTGGTCATACAATTGAACATCCTAACTTTAAGACAATTGACAAAATTTCAGATGTACTCCCTTTTTTGCTAAAATAACGTGAAACAAAAATTATCCCTTGCTTCATGGAACCGTAAAGAGCATTTCCATTTTTTTTCTCAAATGGAAGAGCCATTTTTTGGTGTTTCCACAGTAATAGATTGCACTATAGCTTATGCAAAATCAAAAGAATTAGACACTACTTTTTTTACCTATTATTTACACAAAACTCTACTAGCAATTAACGCAATTGAATCTTTTAGATACCGAATTATTGAGGATGAAGTTTATATATATGACCAAATTGATGCCTCTGCCACAATATTGAGAGAGGATAAAACATTTGGCTTTTCTTTGATGAAATATGACAAAAATTTAACTAAATTTAGTGAAATTACTAAGGCAGAAATAGAGAGAGTTAAAAAAACTTCTGGTCTAATTACACGAGAATTTGAAATTAATTTAATTCATTTTTCAGCTTTACCGTGGATACATTTTACTGCTTATTCACATGCACGAAGTTTTGTATGGCCAGACAGTTGTCCTAAAATCTCCTTTGGCAAAATGATTTCGGATAACGGCAAGAAAACTATGCCAATGTCAATTCATGTACACCATGGATTAATAGATGGATATCATGTAGGTGAATTTATTGATTTATTTCAGAAATTAATGAATTCTTAATCGAAATAAGTCCAATTTGAACCGTCGCTAACTACTATGACACTTCTTCTATTGCCCTCCCACATATAAATTTGAACACTTCCTGTTGTAGAACTTTTAGGAAAAATCAAGCCAGAAACTGTAGAAAGTTTAGCAGTATATGAGTTGTTTATATTTCTTATAAAATACATTCGCCCAGGATAAGTTGCAGGATTTGGCAATTGAAATTCTTGATCAGTTGCTTGTGGATTTATTGAAATATATACCCCATCACTAATACTAGTTACAGCGCCACTACCTGTTAATGTAATAACCTTAACTGACATATTACCGTTAACATCAAGTGTACTTAAAGGAGTAATTGTATTAATTCCAACTTGAGAAAAACTAGCTGATGTTATCAATAGCAAAAAAGCAGATATCGGTAAAGAGACCAGCATATTAAATTGATTTTGACAGAGTTTACCACTTAACATAAAATAAATGTAACTAAATTAATGGACAAAACTTACTAATCAATTATTAATCGTCTTCGAAAACGTTTTCGTGTTGACAACTTTAACAATTTTACGTTAAATATTTACGGAAAAAGTAAATAAAAAGCGGTGATATTTTCATATTACCGCTTTTAACTGGGAAGTTTGATGAAATTATAGGACTTTTAATACCTCCAAAATATCATTTCCATATTTTATAGTTCTTTTGTTTCCAAAACCAACCACTTTTTCAATGGCTTCTATTGATGTTGGATTGGATTTAGCAATTGCAATTAAATGAGAATTGTGACAAATCCGAAAAGCATTACATTCTAATTTATCTGCCAAATTGTTCCTCCATTTTCTTAATGCTGCAAAAACAATTTGTTCATTGGGATTTAAATCTTCAATAGATAGTTTATGATTAATTTCCCCTTTTGCGCTCATTTTAGGTATGTAAAAAATGACTGCAGACCAATAATCCTTCGTGTTTGTCGTTACAAAATTGGTTGAAGTTAACTTTACTTCAACTGTTTCTAAAAATTTATTCAAACGGTCTTGATCTATTTGGCAAAATTCTTTACTAAGTCTAATATTAAAAACCTTAATGTTCATTTAGCCTCAATTTAGAAATTATTTACCCAACAACAAGATATCGTTCACTACCACTTCCGTTACATAACGTTTATTTCCTTCCTTATCGTCATAACTTCGGTGCGTAAGTTTACCTTCAATAGCTACCTCTTTTCCTTTAGTAACATATTTTTCAATGATCTCGGCAACTTTTCCCCAAGCTGTAACCCTGTGCCATTCGGTTTGTTCGACTTTATCTCCTTTGTCATTAATGTAATAATCATTGGTTGCAATAGTAAGATTGGCTAATTTTTTTCCTCCGTCTAAGGCTTTTACTTCTGGGTCGTTTCCAACGTGCCCAATTAATTGAACTTTGTTTTTCATGGCATTCATGGTCTTAATAATTTAAATGTTAATACTAAAAAAATATTGCTGACTTGTTTTCAATCAACGAGGCAAAGTTGTGGTAGAAAATAAAAATTATTCGGTAGTTATTCATTTACTTTCGATTGTAACTACTTGTAACCATTTGCAAACGGAAATATTTTCTTATATTTGATTGGCTTAAAACAAATTATACATGGATAAATCCTGTTTAGAATGTGGAGAAAAAATAATTGGTCGTGAGGACAAAAAGTTCTGTAGTGATGGATGCCGCAATGCTTACAATAATAAAATCAACAAAGACAGTACCAACTATATGCGCAATATCAACAACAAATTGCGCAAAAATTATCGGATTTTAGTAGAGTTAAATACAGAAGGCAAATCTAAAACAAACAAATCTAAATTGTTAAGTAAAGGTTTTAATTTTGATTTTTTTACAAACATTTTAAACACAAATAATGGTAATACCTATTATTTTGTGTACGATCAAGGGTATCGACTTTTGGAAAATGATTTTTATATGCTGGTCAAAAAAGAACAATAAGTTTTAGGTCATGAGAAAAAACAATACTTCTATCTATGCTCTTTTGATTGTCCTAATAGCGATTTTAGGTGTTTTCTATTTTATAATGCCTCAACACATTGACGAAACTGAGGCCCCCCTATCTGAATTTTCAACCCAAAGAGCATTAGTAACGGTAAAGTCCATGAGCTTAGCACCTCATTATGTTGGCTCTAAAAATCATGAAACAGTTGCACTTTATTTACAAACAATCCTAAATGATTTAGGATTAGAGACTTCCATTCAAGAAGGCTTTACGATGACTGACATGGGAACTTTGGTTAAATCTAGAAATATTTTAGCAAGGATTAAAGGTACTGAAAATGGAAAAGCACTTTTGCTTTTATCTCATTATGACAGTGCTCCACATTCCTTCTCTAAAGGAGCAAGTGATGATGCAAGCGGAGTAGCAACTATAATAGAAAGTATCCGTGCCTTTCTACATAACAAAACACGGCATAAAAACGATGTGATTATACTTTTTACCGATGCTGAAGAAACAGGTCTTAATGGTGCAGCATTATTTGTAACAAAACATCACTGGGCAAAAGAAGTAGGTTTAGTGCTGAATTTTGAAGCGCGTGGTAGTGCTGGACCTAGTTATATGTTAATGGAAACAAATCAAGGTAATGCCAAAATGGTAGATGCCTTTTCCGACGGTAAAGTTACCTATCCTGTATCAAATTCATTGATGTACAGCATATACAAAATGTTGCCCAACGACACCGATTTAACGGTTTTTAGAACTCGGGGAAATGTTCAAGGGTTTAACTTTGCTTTTATTGATAATCATTATAACTATCATACAGCAAAAGACTGTTATGCCAACTTAAGCAAAAACACTCTCGCACATCAAGGAACCTACTTATTTCCCTTATTAAAATATTTATCAAATGCAGATTTATCGCAATTGAATACACCTTTTAATAAGGTCTATTTCAATGTCCCATTTTGCTTTGTAAGTTATCCATATGATTGGATTCTTCCTTTATTGATACTTGCAATCGGGTTATTTATACTGTTTATTTTTATTGGATTAGGTAAAAGAGCATTGCGATTTGATGAAATTTTAAAAGGATTTATCCCTCTATTTGGTTCACTTCTTGTATCAGGTCTTATCACTTATATTGTATGGAAAATATTACTTGCTTTTTATCCGCAATACCAAGATATTCTTCAAGGCTTTACATATAATGGCCGCGATTACATTTATGCTTTTATAAGTTTGAGCCTTAGCATTTGTTTTACAATTTATCCCCAAACAAATAAACGCCATAATGAAATGAATCAAATGGTAGCTCCCTTATTTATTTGGTTAATCATCAACACTGGAATTGCTTTAAAACTTCCAGGTGCCGGATTTTTAATCATCGCTGTCATCGCAAGCATATTAATGCTTGGTCTATATGTATTGACCCAAAAATCAAACTGGCTTGCGAATTCACTTCTGTCTATTCCAACAATAATCATAATTGTGCCATTTTTAATAACGATTCCAATTGGTTTAGGCTTAAAGATTTTATATGGAATATCCCTTGTTATTGTATTGCTATTTACTTTATTACTGCCTGTTTTAGGAACTATCTCAAAAAAAAGAATTTGGGCCGTAATATTATTTTTTATTAGTTGTGGGTACTTTGTAAAAGCTCATCTTAATTCTGAATATTCTGCAACTAAATCAAAACCAAATAGCTTAGTTTACTTCTTAAATGATAGTAAGGCTTATTGGTCAACTTATGATATGAATATTGACGTCTGGACAAAACATTATTTAGGAGAGAAACCAATTTCAGCAACTTCACTCAACAAAAATTTACTGTACAGTAAATATGGCTCTAAGTTTACCTATATGGCAAATGCTCCTTTAATAGGTCTATCAAAACCTACAATTGAATTTTTACGTGATACGGTAAAAGGAAACCAACATTTATATCGTATAAAAATCAGTTCAAACAGGATTGTAAATCGATATGATATTTTTTGTAACAATGATGTCAGGATCAATAATTTGAAAGCAAATGGCGTATCTTCTATCAATTTTAAAAAAAATAATTCCTCAAAATATAACAATAAAATAATAACATATTATGTTGTAGATAATGTACCATTAGAATTACAATTTTCGATTAATTCTAAGGAAAAACTTGATTTAGAATTATTGGAGAGTTCGTTTGATTTACTAAGCAATCGAAAACTTAATGTAATAAAAAGAAAATCATGGATGATCCCTACACCATTTGTTTTAAATGATGCTATAATTATTAGAGAAAAAATTATAGGTTCTCCAATTAATGTCGAAAAAAAACTAAATTTCATAAGAAAATGGGAAACAAATGACCATGCCAATTTAGCTATTGATACTATCAAACAATGAAACAAATCTGTATTTTGGGTTGTGGTTGGCTAGGATCCCCTTTAGCTAAATCGTTAGTTGAAGATGGTAATTCAGTAAAAGGATCAACAACTTCACCAGAGAAAATTCAAGTTTTACGAAAAATTGGAATAAATCCCTTTAAAATTAAAATAATGGAATCTGCAATTGAGGGAGAAATTTCATTATTTCTGGCAAATGCTGATATATTAATTATTGATATTCCTCCTAAATTAAGAGGCAAAATTAAAGAAAACTTTGTTGAGACGATAAAATTTTTAATTCCCTATATTGAAGAAGCTCAAGTGCGAAAATTAATTTTTGTGAGTTCTACTTCTGTTTATGCTGATGACAATTCCACCGTCACAGAAAATTCAAAACCATTTCCTTTGACTGAAAGTGGAAAGCAATTATTATTAACAGAAAACATATTGAATGAAAACAAAAATTTTAAAACAACCGTGATTCGATTTGGAGGATTGATTGGAGATGATCGACACCCAATTCATTTCTTAGCAGGCAGAAAAGAACTTGAAAATCCATTTGCTCCAATTAATCTAATCCATCTAAAGGATTGTATCGGCATAATAAAAGCAATTATAAACAATGATTTATTTGGAGAAACATTTAATGCTGTTGCTCCTTACCATCCATTTAGGGTAGACTTTTATACAAACAAAGCAGTAGAACTTCAATTGCCAGTTCCAGAATTTAATTATAATAATGTCACTGTCGGGAAAACAATTTTGTCAATTAAAGTTGAAAAAAATCTTGGTTATATTTTTCAAAACATTTCATTATGAATCCAAATGATATCGTTGGAACTATTGGAGTTGGGTTGATCCTACTTGCCTACTTTTTAAATATTTTTACTTTAACTAAAAAAGACGGAACTTTATTTTTTATTCTCAATATTCTAGGAGGTATTATAGCTTGTTTTGCCTCGATCCTTATTAGGTTTTGGCCGTTTATTATCTTAGAAGGAACTTGGACCCTTGTAAGTATAATGGGCTTACTAAAGAGCATAAAAAAAACCTCAAGTTAAACTTGAGGTTTTTTATTTAATAATTTCTTACCAAATTTTTACTTGCTTATCTGGAGCCAAATACATACCATCTCCAGGTTTTATTCCAAATGCTTGTTGAAATGTGTCTAAGTTTAATAAAGGCACGTAAGCTCTATATTGAGCTGGCGAATGAGGATCTGTTTTTACTTGATTTTTCAATGCTTCATCACGAATTTTACCTCTCCAAATTGTAGCCCAAGATATGAATAAACGTTGTTCAGGAGTGTAATTGTCAATTAATCCTGGATTTCCGTTTTCTTTTAAATACAATTGTAATCCATCATAAGCAGCATTGATGCCTCCTAGATCTCCTATGTTCTCTCCTAAAGTAAACTTTCCATCAACATGAGTACCTGGCAAAGGTTCTAATGCTGAATATTGATCAGCCAAAGCAGTACCTAATGAAGTGAATTGTGTTAAATCACTTTCAGTCCACCAGTCAACTAAATTACCGTCTGAATTATATCGAGACCCTTCATCATCAAATCCATGTGAAATTTCATGTCCAATTACCGCACCAATTCCTCCATAATTAATAGCTTCATCTGCTCTGTAATCATAGAAAGGCGGTTGTAAAATTGCAGCAGGAAATACAATTTCATTGTAAGAAGGATTGTAATAAGCATTTACCGTTTGTGGCGACATACCCCATTCTGTTTTATCAACAGGTTTTCCCAATTTCGCCAAGTCTTTTTTCCAATTCCATAAAGAAACATTTTTAACGTTGTCAAAATAAGTCCCTCCATCTCCAGGGCTTTTAATAATTAAAGTAGAATAGTCTTCCCATTTGTCTGGATAACCAATTTTAATGGTTAATTTATCTAACTTTTCAATCGCTTTTGTTTTGGTCTCAGAAGACATCCACGTTAAATTATTAATTCTCTTTTTGTATGCTCGTATGATATTTTGAATCATTTTAGCAGCTTTTTCTTTAGCTTCAGCAGGAAACATTTTTTCTACATATAATTTCCCCAATGCCTCTCCAACAGTTCCATTAACAACTTGTAATGCTTTTTCATGGCGAGGTCTCTGTTTTAAAGCGCCTGTCAATGATTTTCCATAAAAATCAAAGTTTGCAGTTTCAATATCAGTAGATAATTGACTAGCTGAACCTCTTAATAACATCCATCTCATATAAGCTTTCCAATCTTCTACTTTGTTTTCAGCAAAAATAATTTGCAATGCTTTCATATATCTTGGTTGAGATACAATAATGGTGTCTAATTTAGTAAAACCTACACCCTTCAAATATGTGTTCCAATCAACAATAGGCAACATTTTCTGTAAATCTCCAATTGCGGTTGGATTATATTGTTTTCGAGCATCTCTTCTTTCCACTCTGTCTAGTCTAGGCTGTGACATTTGAATTTCTAAGGCTAAAATTTTATCCGCATCTGCTTTAGCTTGTTCAGGTTTTTCCCCTAAGAACAGTAGCATTTTAGCAACATGAAGTACGTATTTATCTCGTTTTTCTTTTGAATCTTTATCGTCAGAAACATAATAATCTCGATCTGGCAATCCTAAACTTCCAGGACCAAGACTTACTACATTTCGATTACTATCTTTTTCATCAGCCCCAATACCAACTCCGAAAAAACCAACACCCCCTCCTACAGCTTCTTCTTCCATCATTAATTTTTGCAAATCTTTGATGTTTTTAACTGCATTAATTTTAGCCAAATAGGGTTTCAAAGGCGTAATTCCTTGTTTGTTTCTAGCAACTGTATCCATTGCTGATTTGTACATGTTTATGGCTTTACCTTGATCTGTAGTAGAAAGGTATTTAGGATTTTTAGTTGCGTCTTTTAATATAGCCAAGGCATCTTTATCTGTGTTTTGACGTAATTCATCAAAACTCCCCCAACGAGTTTTATCTGCCGGGATTTCGGTGTTTTTTAACCAAGTTCCATTCACAAATTTGAAAAAATCATCCTTTGGACTTACTGTTTTATCCATCAAGGCGGTATTTATTCCAGGTGATTTTTGTTGCGCATTGACTTGATTAAGTCCTGACAATACCACAGCTGTAAATAATGTTTTTGAGATAATATTTATCTTCATAATTAGATTAGTTTTTGTTAGTCTGCACAAATTTATCGATTCTGATGAAAGAATCTCTTTTTTAACATAAATATATGTCTTGATTCATTTTTAAATGTTACAACCTAGCAATTGCTTTTGTATTTTTGCTAAAAAAAAGAATGCTAACTCTTATTAAGAAATACAAGATATTCATCGGAACTTTTATAGTATTCTCGATTATTACCATTTCCTTGTTCTATAACATTTTGAAACCTTCAAGAACATTACCGATATATAACCCCTCTGATGTAAATCCAGAATTGGTTGACAGTACTGTTCAATACGTAAGTAAATATCACACTATAGGAAACTTTTCTTTTATTAATCAAAACGGAAAAATAATAACCCAGAATGATTATGAAGGGAAAATATATGTTGCAGATTTTTTCTTTACAGCTTGTGGATCTATTTGTCCTAAAATGACTTCTAATATGGAAGAGGTACAAAAAGCATTTTTACACAATCCGAAGGTCCTATTACTTTCCCACACAGTAACGCCTGAAACGGATAGTGTACCTGTTTTGAAAAAATATGCCCTTTCTAAAGGTGTAGATGATACTAAATGGAATTTAGTGACTGGAGACAAAAAAGAAATTTACAGTTTAGCTAGAAAATCTTATTTGGCTGTAAAATTAGGGAAACCTGAAGAACTTTTCGATATGGTTCATACTGAAAACTTTGTTTTGGTAGACACGCATAAACGTGTTCGAGGATTTTATGACGGAACCAATAAAGAAGAAATAAAACGATTGATAGAAGATATTAATTGGCTTTGTGATAATGATAAAAGATAGTAATGGACAGAACAAACTGATAATTGTCATTTATTATTCTTTTTTTATACCTACTTTTGTAATCTTAATTCAATCTAAATAAGCATTGAGAACTACTGTTGATTTATTACAAATTGGAGATAAAGCTACTATCACTAATGTTGATTTGGATAAAATTCCTCTAAAGCTACTAGAAATGGGATGTCTGCCTAATAATGATTTGGAAATTATTCAGATTGCACCGTTTGGCGACCCTATTTATTTAAATGTAAATAATGGTTCTCATTTGGCTATTCGAATAGAAACTGCTCGTGAAATTGAAGTTGAACTCCACGAGAAACAGTAAAAATGAGCGTCCAAAACATAACTGTAGCCTTAATTGGAAATCCAAATGTTGGAAAAACTTCAGTATTCAATCAACTTACAGGATTAAAACAACAAGTGGGAAATTACCCTGGAATTACTGTTGAAAAAAAATTGGGTTTCTCAAAACTTACTAAAAATATCAAAGCCAATATTCTTGATTTGCCTGGAACCTACAGTCTTAATGCAAGTTCGATTGATGAGAATGTAGTTATTGAACTTTTATTAAATAAAAACGACAAACTCTATCCGGATGTCGCTGTAGTTATCGCTGATGTGGAAAATTTAAAACGTAATCTACTGCTGTTTACCCAAATAAAGGATTTAGAATTACCCACTATTTTGGTAATCAACATGACTGACCGAATGAAAGCAAAGGGTATTACACTTGATATTCCCTATTTAGAAGAACAATTACGAACTAAAATTGTATTAGTTAGTACTCGCAAAGGGGTAGGAATTGAAGAACTTAAAAATCAAATTATAGACTATAAGTCTTTGTCAACAGAGCCTTGTTTGAATGCGTCTGTTATCGATACGGTTTATTTTGACAAACTAAGAACAGCATTCCCAAATCAATTACTTTATAAACTTTGGCTGGTAATCACTCAGGATGTTAATTTTATGAATTTGGAACGTAAGGAAATAGAAAGTTCCATGACTAAATCACATTCTGATCTAAAACGATTACAACAAAAAGAAACAATAAAAAGATATCAATTTATTAATGAGTCATTAAAAATTGGTCAAAAAATAGACATTGCTAATGCTTCTGATTTGCGATCCAAATTAGATAAGGTGCTAACGCATAAAATTTTTGGCTATGTCATTTTTCTCGGGATTTTATTTCTTATTTTTCAATCTATTTTTGATTGGTCAAGTGTTCCTATGGAATTCATTGACAAAACTTTTGCTAATTTGGCCAACTATACTAAAAACCATTTAGCTTCGGGTGAATTTACAGATTTGCTTAGTGAAGGGATTATCCCAGGAATTGGTGGTATTGTTATATTTATCCCACAAATCGCTTTTCTTTTCTTATTTATTTCCGTATTAGAAGAAAGTGGTTATATGAGTAGGGTTGTTTTTTTAATGGATAAAATCATGCGCCGATACGGCTTATCAGGAAAAAGTATAGTCCCTTTAATATCGGGAACCGCCTGTGCAATTCCGGCTATTATGAGTGCTCGAAATATTGAAAATTGGAAAGAAAGATTGATTACAATTTTGGTGACTCCCTTTATAACCTGTTCGGCTAGATTACCTGTATACGCCATTCTGATTTCACTGATAATACCTGAAAAAAGATTATTTGGACTTTTTAGTTTACAAGGAGCAACCTTAATGATATTGTACCTTTTAGGTTTCGGTATGGCAATATTTTCTGCTTACATATTGAATAAAGTTTTAAAACTAAAGACTAAGTCTTATTTTGTGGTTGAAATGCCTAATTATAAATTGCCTCTATTTAAAAACGTTGGTATAAATGTATTAGAAAAAACTAAATCATTTGTCGCTGGTGCTGGAAAAATAATCTTAGCACTTTCAATTATACTATGGTTTTTAGGTTCTCACGGACCTGAAAAAGATTTTATTAATGCCAAAGAAATTATAGTACAAAAATCTATTAAACAAGACAAGCCGTTTAACGCTCAATATCTTGATGATGAAATCAGTTCATACAAATTAGAGCACTCTTATATTGGAATAATTGGTAAATCTATTGAACCCGTTATTAAACCGTTAGGATATGATTGGAAAATAGGCATCGCCGTTGTAAGTTCATTTGCAGCCCGTGAGGTTTTTGTGGGTACATTGGCCACCATTTACAGCGTTGGAAGCCATAACAATGAAGAAACTACTATAAAAAAAAGAATGGAAGGAGAAGTATATGAAGATACTGGAGGCAAGGTCTTCAATTTTGCTACTGGTATTTCACTCTTACTTTTTTATGCTTTTGCCATGCAATGCATCAGTACATTAGCGATTGTTAAAAAAGAAACCAACTCTTGGAAATGGCCAATGATTCAATTGTTTTTTATGAGTAGCTTTGCTTATTTAGTAGCATTAGTAGCATTTCAAGTCTTAAAATAATGGACTTACCTTTTATTGTGGTTCTATTTTTGAAGAAAAGCTTTAAACGATACTGGATGAAAAACTTTATATATTTATTTTTTCTTACAATCAGTTACATTTCATTTGGCCAGTCAAAAATAGACAAATCAAAAAAAGAATTGAATGATAACTCAAGTTCTCATAGTCAGGACACCCATATAAATAATTCAAACCATTTACATCAGCATAATAACGATGAGGAAAATAATATTTGGTTAAATATTGCCTTTGGTTTATTCAAATATGGTCTTATTGGCGATTACAATAATGAAGACCACCTCTACAGTAATTTAACTGATTATCCATTTTACAATAAAGAATCTGGCAATTATGAAAACTATAAAGCCTGTGATGCCGATAGTTTAAAAAAAGACTTTAGGATAGATATGGATAACCATTTACTATACAGTAGCAATGTCTTGTATGGTAATCATCTAAAAGTTAAGATTCGCCCATTCCATTTTTTTTATATCCAAACTGAGTTTCATCAATTATATGAAAATAATAAATTGACTAATGAAACAGACAGACTATCTTTATTCTTCTTCAATTTAGGATATGATCGCCTGCGTTTTGAAAATATCAACCTTGGTTGGACAATTGGAGCTACTTATGTAGGTAATGAAGTGAAAAAAGGAGGGATTTCAATTGGTGTAAATTCCGAACTGTTTTTCAGCAACAATATCAGTCTGTCAGCGGCAGCAAAATGGAGTGCCATCAATAGTAAACCAATCAATGTATATGATTTTCAAGGCAGGTATCATTTAAAAAAGTGTTTTATTTCTTTGGGGTTTGAGCATTTAAAAATTGCTTCCCAAAATTACAATTTTATATCGCTTGGCGGCGGAATTTATTTAAATTAATATGGCAACATTTCAGGAAATTATAGTTTATATAGCATTAGGAATTGCGATAGGTTTTTTGGTTCAAAAATTTATTGGTAAAAAAAAATCTAAAAAAGGATGTGATAAAGACGATTGTGCTTGTCATTAATTTTTTACTAAAAAAATTGGAATTTTTATACGATGACGAACTTTATCCACTGTAGTTCCAAAAATCAAATCTTTCAGGCCAGTATGACCATGCGTTCCCATTATTAAAATGTGAAAGTCTGCTTCATTTACAATCTTCGGAATAATCTTTCCTGGATTGCCAAAACCTAACTTGATATTGACTTTAAATCCTTTTTCTTCAATCATTCTATGGTAATCCATCAACAATTTCTCGTCAATTATTGTTTCATGATCACTTATTTTGTTTCCATACATCATTGCACCAACAGTCTCTACAATGTGAATTAATGTATAGCTAGCCTCGTTCCCTCCCAAATCCAAAGCGTGTAAAATGGCACCTTCATCTGCCATTGAAAAATCAACTGAAACTGCGATTTTTTTCTTTTTATAATTTCGATTCTCATCTATTTTCAAGGTTAAAGTATGAGGGGAATGATTTTCAATTTCCCCTTTCACTTTTGAAATAAATGGTTCAAAAATAATATATAAAAGCAATCCTAAAAAGGCAAACGCCAGTGGAACAACTGTAAACCAAAGTATCACAGAGTTGTTCGAAGACTCCAACCACCTTTTAATTTCATCAAAAACTAATTTAGCATTTAAGGATACAATTATCGAGGCAATTATCCATGAAGCAATTTGAGTTGTCTTACTAATATGAAATCCTTTCATTTTACTTTTATCACTTACAAAATGAATTAAAGGAATAATGGCAAAACCTAATTGCAAACTCAAAATCACCTGGCTCAAAATTAATAATTTTCCTGTGACACTTTCTCCAAAATAAAGAATCGCAATTACAGCCGGAACTATTGCAATTAATCGTGTAATAATTCTGCGTACCCATGGCTGAATTCTTAAATTTAAATATCCTTCCATTATGATTTGCCCCGCTAAAGTCCCTGTAATTGTTGAACTTTGCCCAGCAGCGATTAAAGCAACCGCAAATAAAATAGGAGCCCAAGAAGTACCTAAAAGTGGCGCTAATAATTGATGAGCATCTTGGATTTCAGCAACTTCAAACATCCTGTTTTTATAAAATGTCGCTGCCGCTAAAATTAAAATAGCTGCATTAACAAAAAAAGCCAAATTCAAGGCAATACTGCTATCAATGAAGTTGTATTTCAATGCTTGTTTGATTCCCTTATCACTTCTATCAAATTTTCTAGTTTGAACTAAAGAAGAATGTAAGTACAAATTATGAGGCATCACTGTAGCTCCAATTATACCTATTGCAATATAAAGTGCATTAGCATTGGGTAAAGTCGGAATTAATCCGTAAATTATTTTATCAACTTCTGGTTGAGCAAATATCATTTCGAACACAAAAGAAAATCCGATAATCAACACCAAAGCAATTATGAAAGCTTCCATTTTCCGAATGCCTTTGTTAATTAAAAATAATAATAAAAAAGTGTCTAGTACAGTAATCAAAACACCTTGAATCAAAGGAATGCCAAACAAAAGATTTATTCCTATTGCCATCCCTAGCACTTCGGCTAAGTCACAAGCCGCGATAGCAATTTCAGCCAAAAAATAAAGCACATAATTAACAAATTTGGAATAGGTTTCTCGAGAAGCTTGCGCTAAATCATGTTGGGTAACAATTCCTAGACGAGCACTCAAACTTTGTAAAATCAACGCCATGATATTACTCATTAGTAGCACCCATATTAAAGCATAACCAAACTGACTTCCTCCTGCTATGTCAGTTGCCCAGTTTCCTGGATCCATGTAACCGACACTTATTAAATAAGCAGGTCCTAGAAATGCTAAAATTTTTCTAAATCCAGTGGTCTTGCCCTCTGTAGCAACTGATTGATTAACTTCCTCTAGTGATTTGCTCATTACATTGCTTTTATAAAAAGGTTACCTGCAGTTTTATGGGTTATCAAAAGCTTTTTCTCGTCAACTTCAATTATCAACGAATTATCAAAACTTTCCTTTTCAATAATTTTAATTTTAGCCCCCAACGCGATTTTTTGCTTGTCTAAATACTGTAAAAAGCCAGAAGAAGAGTCTTTTACTCCAACGCATATTCCAGTTTTGTTAATATCTAATTCTGACAATAATTGCTTTTCCAATTTAATAATATTTCCGTCTTTATCAGGAATAGGGTCACCATGTGGGTCTTTAGTAGGGAAATCTAAAAAAGCATCCAATTTGTTAATTAATTTATCCGACTGAATATGTTCCAATTCCTCAGCAATTTCATGAACTTCACCCCATGTAAAATCCAATTTTTCTACCAAAAAAACTTCCCAAAGTCTATGCTTTCTCACGATCATTTTGGCTGCAAAAAATCCTTTGTCTGTCAAAGAAACCCCTTGGTATCTTTGATAACTAACCAATTCCTTTTCTGCTAATTTTTTCAACATATCGGTTACAGAAGATGCTTTTGTCTGTATTTCTTGAGCAATGGCATTGGTGGAGACCTCCGTTTTTGATACAACTGACAAATGGTAAATAATCTTCAAATAATTCTCTTCTGAATATGTCATACTTTCTTTTTTAACGTGTCAAATTTAATTAATTTTCTGTTAATAAAAATATATTTTTAGTTTTGTCTAAATTTTATTTTATGAAGCTAGAAATATTTTGCTTTTTGTTCATGTTGTCAGAAGGGTGTTTTTCACAGGAAAAAGCTCCAATTGAAGCCGATCGACCAGACCAAACTGAAACACCATCTATTGTCCCCAAAGGAATGTTGCAGTTGGAAGCTGGGTTCTCCTACCAAAAAGTAGATTCCAAAAATCAACTAATTACTCTGCCTTCTGCTCTATGGAAATATGGTTTCACCGAAAATTTTGAGCTACGATTAATAACCGAAATTGTATTTGAAGAAAACCATTTGGAAAAGAAAAACGGCATTACTCCTTTACAAATCGGATTTAAAGTTAAACTTTTTGAGGAAAACGGAATTGTACCAAAAACTTCATTTATAGGTCATATTTCTTTACCTAATGTCGCTACCTCAAATTATAAATCTGCTGTCTCTGCACCTGAATTTAGATTTTCCATGCAACATGCTCCTTCTAATAAATGGGCCTTGGGATATAATTTAGGATGTGAATGGAATGGATATTCCCCTTCACCCTCTTACCTTTATACGCTAACCACCAGCTATTCATTTACAAATAAATTCGGCTCTTACGTTGAAATTTATGGTTACTGCTTAAGGGATGAATACCCTTCTAACGACTTTGATGGAGGAATGACCTATTTGATAACCGACAATTTTATGGTAGATTTGTCTTCTAGCATAGGCTTGAATGATACTGCTCCTCAATATTATATAGCGGTTGGATTTTCTTATCGAAACTAAATCAATGAAGCATTACGATTACATATTTACGGGAACAGGTTTAGCGGCTTTGATGACGGTATATGAAATGATAGTTTCAGGTAAATTTAAAACTAAATCAATTCTTCTAATCGACGAAAATTCCAAAAAAACGAATGACAGAACTTGGTGTTATTGGGATGAAAATAGTCTTTACGATAATTTAGTCTCTGCTAAATGGGATTTTGCTTGGTTCAAGAATAATTCTTTTGATAGACGATTAGAACTAATTCCTTACCAATACAAAATGGTTTGTGGTTTAGATTTTTACAATTTTGCTTTCGATTTTATTTCAAATCAAAACAACATTCAAGTAATTCAACATAAAGTAACTCGGGTTGAAGATATAGGGAATTGTTGTAGCGTTACTACTGAAATTGAGAATTTCACTTGCAACCAAATTATCAATTCTATTTTCAATCCTGAAATAGTAAAAAATCAATCCAAATACCCCTTTTTACACCAACATTTTATAGGTTGGAAAATTAAATGTAAAAAGGCTGTTTTTAATCCTGCCTGCGCTACTTTCATGGATTTCTCTATAGAGCAAAAAGGCAATACTCGCTTTATGTATGTTTTACCATTTTCTGAAAACGAAGCTTTAATTGAATATACATTGTTCTCTAAAGAATTATTATTACAAGAAGAATATGAAACCGAAATAAAAAAATATATTACGAAGACTGGAATTACAGATTTTGAAATAATTGAAAAGGAACAAGGTAATATCCCAATGACTTGTTATCCTTTTTGGAAACACAATTCAAAAAACATTCTAAATATAGGATCTGCTGGAGGCTGGACAAAAGCTAGCACTGGTTATACCTTTAAAAACACTGTCAATAAATCAAAAGCCTTGGTGCAATTTATGGCAAAGGAAAATGATTTCAGAAAATTTCACAAACTCAATAAATTTTGGTTTTATGATTTATTGCTTTTGGATATTTTGGACAATAAAAATGAAATAGGGTCAACTATCTTTTCAGCTTTGTTTAAAAAAGGGGACTCTGCTTTGATATTCAAATTTTTAGATGAAGAAACTACTTTTTGGGAAGATTTACAAGTAATTTGGAAATGCCCAAAAGAACTATTCATTAGAGCGCTTATCAATAGACTTATTAAATTGTAATTTTTCTATAAAACCATAACAAATCTTTATGACTTGATTAAAACACAGATTTAATATTCTGTTTATCTTTGCTACAGATTTTAAATCTAAAAAAATATATCTCTAATAGTAAAAAAATAAAAATATGTACCCTGAAGAAATGGTATTGCCAATGAGAGCCGAATTAACTGCTGCTGGTTTTCAAGATTTATTTAATGCTGAATCAGTAGAAAATGCTTTAAAAGCGACTGGAACCACTCTAGTAGTTGTAAACTCTGTTTGTGGTTGTGCCGCACGTAATGCTCGTCCTGGAGCAAAAATGAGTTTAGATGGAACTAAAAAACCAGATTATCTAGTTACCGTATTTGCTGGAGTAGATAAAGAAGCAGTAGACGCAGCTCGTCAACATATGTTTCCGTTTCCACCATCATCACCAAGTATGGCTTTATTCAAAAACGGGGAATTAGTTCATATGTTAGAACGTCATCATATAGAAGGAAGACCTGCCGAGATGATTGCAGAAAACCTAAAAGATGCTTATAATGAATTTTGCTAATATAAGTCGCACATACTAAAAAAGGAACTCAATTGAGTTCCTTTTTTAGTATTTGTTTTAATTCAATAGCTTATCTAATTGTGTAACTAAACTTGGTGATGAAGGTCGACTTGCATCAGCATCAATTACAATTCCTTTTGGATCAATAAGGATAAATCGAGGAATAGAATTAATATTAAATGCCCTGATAAAATCAGACCCCCAATTTTTATCTGCAAATAATTGAATCCCTCCTAATTGTTTATCTGTTACAAAGCTTTTCCATTTATCATGGTTTTTATCTTCATCTACCGATATACTAACAAATTCAATATTCTTATTTTTATACTTTTCCTCGATAGTCTTCAAAAAAGGAATTTCTCCTCGACATGGACCACACCATGTTGCCCATACGTCAATATAAACGTACTTCCCTTTCATACTTTCTAAAGTTGTTTTTCCGCTATTATAATTTTCATAATCAAAATTAGGAGCTAAAATATTATTCATTTTTCGATTAGCCAAAGACTTCGTATAATACTGCTCTAATTGGGCCATTTTCTCTTCATTTATTTTTTGTTGCAATGCAACAAAAGCAGGATCTAATTTTGCTTTTTGTAAACGAGTCAAATCCATTGTTTTCATTTCGTTCGTTTGCTTTTTGAAATCATCTTCCTTAGATTTTAAAAGCAGTTCGAAATTTATTTTACTATCCAACAAAGTGCTTTGCGCCAAGAAATTGTTTTCTGCCGACCCTTTTCCCGTAAAAATGATACTTTCATCAAACTTTTTAGCATCCATTTTTAATTTCAAATTAAAACCGTTTTTTAAAAACAATTGAGCATATTCTACACCATCAAACATCTGATAAAATCCTTCTTTCACTGCAAAAGTAGCTTTGAAATTACCCTTGGTATCCGCTTTTATCTCTTGGATAACACTTTGATTATCTTTGATATAAAGGCTTTCACTATTTTTATTTGCAATCTCAGCCTGAAAAGTTATGCTTTCCTGTGAAACTACCACAGATGCAAGTAGGAAGGTGAAAATAAAACTGAATACTGTTTTCATATCTGACTGTTTAAATTTAATTGTAAAATCAAATATAGTTTTTTCTTTAGAATTATTTCTAAATAATAAAAACTTGATTTTACGTTTCTCACTTTATTGGTATTTGTTTTTTACTTTTGCCAAAATTTTATTCCAAATGTATAGAAGTCATAATTGTGGAGAATTAAATGCCTCCCACATCAATCAAGAAGTCACACTAGCCGGATGGGTTCAAAAATCAAGAGATAAAGGATTTATGAATTGGGTTGATTTACGCGATCGTTATGGAATTACACAACTAATTTTTGACGAAAGCCGAAGTGAAAAAAGTGTTTTTGAAGCTGCTAAAACTCTTGGCCGTGAATTCGTTATCCAAGTTAAGGGAACCGTAATAGAACGTGAAGCCAAAAATAAAAATATTCCAACCGGAGAAATCGAAATTCTGGTTTCCAGCTTAAATGTATTGAATGCCGCATTAACCCCCCCTTTCACTATCGAAGATGAAACAGACGGTGGAGAAGATATTCGGATGAAATACCGTTACTTAGACATCCGTAGAAATCCAGTTAAGAATTCATTGCTTTTCCGTCACAAAGTAGCTCAAGCTGTTAGAAATTACTTGTCAGCTTTAGATTTTTGCGAGGTTGAAACCCCCTATTTAATTAAATCAACTCCAGAAGGTGCTCGTGATTTTGTTGTGCCTAGCCGCATGAATGAAGGTCAGTTTTATGCGCTGCCACAATCCCCTCAAACCTTTAAACAATTATTAATGGTTGGTGGAATGGATAAGTATTTTCAAATTGTAAAATGTTTCCGTGATGAAGATTTACGTGCTGACAGACAACCTGAGTTTACTCAAATTGATTGCGAAATGGCATTTGTGGAGCAAGAAGATATTTTAAATGTTTTTGAAGGGTTAACTAGACATTTATTGAAAGAAATCAAAGGCATTGATGTTGATAAATTTCCAAGAATGACATACGATCATGCTATGAAAACCTATGGTAATGATAAACCAGATATCCGTTTCGGTATGGAGTTTGGCGAACTAAATGCCGTTGCAAAAAACAAAGAATTTGGTGTTTTTAACTCCGCTGAATTAGTAGTTGCAATTGCGGCTCCTGGTTGTGCTTCCTATACCCGTAAAGAAATTGATGCGTTGATTGAATGGGTAAAACGTCCACAAATTGGAGCATCAGGAATGGTATATGTTAAATGCGAAGAAGACGGAACCTACAAGTCATCAGTAGATAAATTCTATGATCAAGAAGATTTAGCCCATTGGGCAAAAGCTACTGGAGCGAAAACCGGCGATATGATTTTTGTGCTTTCTGGGCCAACACATAAAACTAGAACCCAACTATCTGCCTTAAGAATGGAGTTAGCTTCAAGATTAGGATTGAGAAATCCGGCAGAATTTGCGCCATTATGGGTTGTTGATTTCCCGCTACTTGAACTTGATGAAGAAAGTGGAAGATGGCACGCTATGCACCATCCTTTTACTTCTCCAAAACCAGAAGATATGGAATTATTAGCTACTGACCCGGGCAAAGTGCGAGCCAATGCTTATGACATGGTTTTAAATGGTAACGAAATTGGTGGTGGTTCTATTCGTATTCACGATAAAGCTACCCAACAATTAATGTTTAAATATTTAGGCTTCACCGAAGAAGAAGCCCGTAACCAATTTGGATTCCTTATGGATGCATTCCAATTTGGTGCTCCACCGCATGGTGGTTTGGCTTTTGGACTAGACAGATTAGTGGCTATTTTAGGCGGTCAAGAGACAATTCGTGACTTTATTGCGTTCCCAAAAAATAATTCAGGACGAGATGTAATGATCGACGCTCCATCTATCATTGACAACACACAATTACAAGAATTACACATAAAATTGAATTTAAGCTAAATACTGTCAAATTCACATAAAATTAAGAAGCAATTGTTAGAATTTATAAAAACAATTGCTTTTTTATTGAATATATTAAATTATCTCAACTATTTCTTTGTCAAGTTTTTATACTTTTTAGTGTATTTGTAATTTTTTTGTAATTTTTTAACAGTGAAATGCTTGTTATGTCACAATAAAAATTATCTTTGGACATTATTAATAATTTTTATTTCAACACAATGCGCACAGGTACAGTAAAATTTTTCAATGAGTCAAAAGGTTACGGTTTCATCACAGATGACGAAACTGGAAAAGACATTTTCGTACATGCTACTGGAGTTAAAGCTGAAACTTTAAACGAAGGAGACAAAGTATCATACGAAGAAGAAGAAGGAAGAAAAGGTAAAGTAGCCGCTCAAGTAGTAGCTATCGAAGACTAATATATATTATTTTTTGATTACCTAGATTTACAAAACGCTCCGAAAAACGGGGCGTTTTTTTTATACTTTATCTACGTTATTTAAACTGAATTTAAATAAGTGCTTTTATTGAGATAAATAACAAACGTTTAGCTTTTGACTTTTGCTTATTAAATAATGCGATGTATATTTGTAACTATTTTAAATACTTCAAAATTTAAGCTTTATGCAATCCAATCAATTAGATTATTTACCAATCCTAATGCAGGGTGGTTTAGCGGTCGGATTTGTGGTTTTAACCATTATTGGCTCTAGCTTTTTAGGTCCAAAAAGACATTCTAAAAACAAAGACATTAACTTCGAATGCGGTATTGAATCAGTAGGTAATGCTAGAATTCCATTTTCTGTAAAATATTTCTTGGTAGCCATCTTATTTGTCCTCTTTGATGTTGAGGTAATCTTTCTTTATCCTTGGGCTATTAATTTTAAAGCGCTAGGTATAGAAGGCATGATAAAGATGGTTATTTTTATGTTGTTACTTTTAGTAGGCTTCTTCTATATTATTAAGAAGAAAGCTTTAGAGTGGGAATAAAAATCAATTGCTATGAGTACTACAAAAACAAATATGGTAGCTCCGCCAGAAGGAGTAGTTGGTGAAGGATACTTTGCTACAAAACTAAACGATGTTGTTGGATTAGCACGTGCTAACTCTCTTTGGCCCTTACCGTTCGCAACTTCTTGTTGTGGAATCGAATTTATGGCAACCATGGCATCACATTATGACTTAGCTCGCTTTGGATCAGAAAGAGTAAGCTTTTCTCCCCGTCAAGCCGATATGTTAATGGTTATGGGCACAATTTCTAAAAAAATGGCTCCTATTTTACGCCAAGTGTACGAACAAATGTCAGAACCTAGATGGGTTATTGCTGTAGGAGCTTGTGCTTCCTCTGGTGGTGTTTTTGACACCTATTCTGTGCTTCAAGGAATTGACAAAGTAATACCTGTTGACGTTTATGTCCCAGGTTGCCCACCTAGACCCGAACAAATTGTTCAAGGTGTAATGCAATTACAAGAATTGGTGAAAAATGAATCTGTAAGAAGAAGAAACTCACCGGAATATAAAGAATTATTAGCTTCTTATAACCTATAATATGGCTTTAGAAACGGCTTTTATACAAGAAAAATTAGCTCAAAATTTTGGCAACAATGTCTTGAATTTTGAAATGAAAAGGGATGTTTTTACTTTCGAAGCGACATCAGAAACAGTTCACGAAGTCATTCGCTTTTTGAAAGAACAAGAAGATTTGAACTTTCACTTTTTGACCGACTTAACGGGAATTCATTTTCCGGACAATGACCAATCACATCAATTCGCGGTAGTTTATCAATTGCATAATTGGATTGAAAATGTTCGCATCCGCGTTAAAACTTTTATGCCTGATCCGGCAGAAGTGGATACTATCACCGATTTATTTTTATGCGCTAATTGGATGGAACGTGAGGCATGGGATTTCTTTGGAATCAACTTCAAAGGACATCCGCAATTGAAACGCATTCTAAATATGGACGAGATGGTTTCGCATCCAATGCGTAAAGAATTTCCAATGGAAGACAGTGGCAGAACAGATAAAGACGACCGCTTCTTCGGAAGAACACCAGTTAATAATTAAATAATTCAACATTATAAATGTCAGATTTATTATTACCACCAGAGCATCGTTATGCTAAAATAATAGAGCAAAGCCGAAATGAAGACGGTAGTGAATATTCCATCTTAAACCTTGGCCCTACGCATCCGGCAACTCACGGAATTTTTCAGAACATTTTACTGATGGACGGAGAACGCATTATCGATGCAGAACCTACTGTTGGATATATTCACCGTGCTTTTGAAAAAATTGCAGAAAACCGCCCTTTTTACCAAATTAATGTATTGACTGACCGAATGAACTACTGTTCATCTCCTATAAACAATATGGCATGGTGGATGACTGTGGAGAAACTATTAAATATTGAAGTTCCTAAAAGAGCTCAATATCTACGAGTTATCGTGATGGAGTTGGCTCGTATTACAGATCATTTAATTTGTAATTCTATATTAGGAGTAGATACAGGAGCGTATACTGGCTTCTTATATGTTTTCCAATTTAGAGAAAAAGTATACGAGATTTATGAAGAAATTTGTGGCGCTCGTTTAACAACCAACATGGGAAGAATTGGTGGATTCGAAAGAGAATGGTCGGAGGAAGCGTTTAAGAAATTAAATACTTTTTTAGAAGACTTCCCTGTCGCATGGAAAGAATTTGAGAACCTATTCGAAAGAAATAGAATTTTTATTGACCGTACAGTTAATGTAGGGCCAATAACAGCAGAAAAAGCAATGCAATATGGACTAACCGGTCCGAATTTACGTGCTGCCGGAATTGATTATGATGTTAGAAAAGCCGCTCCTTATTCCTCTTATGAAGACTTTGAATTTGATGTTCCTGTTGGAAAATCGGGGGATACTTATGATCGTTTTTGTGTTCGTAATGGCGAAGTATGGGAAAGTTTAAGCATCATCAAACAAGCTTTAGCTAAATTACCGGAAGGACCTATACATGCCGATGTACCGGATTATTACTTACCTCCAAAAGAAGATGTTTACCATAATATGGAAAGTTTAATCTATCACTTTAAGATTGTGATGGGTGAAGTTCCCGTTCCTGTAGACGAAATTTATCATGCTGTGGAAGGCGGAAACGGAGAGTTAGGATTTTATTTAACTACGGACGGAAGTCGAACTCCCTATAGATTAAAACTCAGAAGACCTTGTTTTATTTATTACCAAGCCTATACTGAAATGATTAAAGGCGGAATGTTATCCGATGCTATTGTTATATTATCAAGTTTAAATGTAATTGCAGGCGAATTAGACGCTTAATAATTATGGAGAGATCACACATCAAACAAGAGATAAACATCACTGATTCATTGATGACTCGTATCAATGAATTAATCAGTCATTATCCTGCCGATAAAAAGAAATCGGCTTTACTACCGGTCTTACACGAAGTTCAGGATGCACATGACAACTGGTTAAGTGTTGAATTACAAGATAAAGTGGCCGAAATTCTAGAAATTTTACCTATAGAAGTATACGAAGTGGTGACCTTCTACACCATGTTTAACCAAAGACCAATTGGTAAATACATGTTTGAATTCTGTCAAACATCACCATGTTGTCAAAATGGCGTAGAAGATTTAATGGATTACACTTGTTCTAAATTGGGCGTAAAAGTGGGTGAGCCTACTACTGACGGACAATTTGAAGTTCGTGGTGTAGAGTGTTTAGGAGCTTGTGGCTACGCACCCATGATGCAACTTGGGGATTTTTACCAAGAGCATTTGACCAAAGAAAAAATCGATCAGTTAATTACGGATTGCAAAGACGGAAAAATCACTTTACACGATAAATAATATCATGGGAAGAAAAATATTATTAGACAAAATCAATGTTCCAGGTATTAAAACCTATGAAGTATATCGTCGTGAAGGTGGTTATGCTTCGGTTGAAAAAGCCTTGAAAAAAATGACTCCAGACGAAGTTGTTGAAGAAGTAAAAACTTCGGGATTACGTGGTCGTGGTGGTGCAGGATTCCCTGCCGGAATGAAATGGAGTTTTATTGATAAAAAATCGGGTAAGCCAAGACACTTAGTTTGCAATGCCGATGAATCAGAACCGGGTACTTTCAAAGACCGTTTCTTGATGGAGTACATTCCGCATTTATTAATAGAAGGAATGATTACGTCAAGTTATGCCCTTGGAGCAAACCTATCCTACATCTACATCCGTGGAGAATACATGTGGGTTTATAAGATTTTGGAAAGAGCCATTGCCGAGGCTAAAGCTGCGGGATGGTTAGGTAAAAATATATTAGGCTCTGGCTACGATTTGGAATTATATGTTCAAATTGGTGGAGGAGCTTACATCTGTGGAGAAGAGACTGCTTTAATAGAAAGTCTAGAAGGAAATCGTGGCAATCCACGTTTAAAACCACCTTTCCCTGCTGTACAAGGATTATGGCAAAACCCTACCGTAGTAAATAATGTAGAAACCATTGCTGCTGTGCCTTGGATTATCAATAATTCTGGTGCTGATTATGCCGGAATAGGAATAGGACGTTCTACAGGAACTAAATTAATTTCTGCTTCTGGAAACATTAAAAACCAAGGGGTTTATGAAATTGAATTAGGGTTATCAGTATATGAGTTCATGAATTCAGACGAATATTGTGGCGGTATGCAAACCGATAGACCTTTGAAAGCCTTGGTGCCAGGGGGCTCTTCTGTGCCGATATTACCTTCTAATTTAATCTACAAAACAGCTGCTGGAGAAGACCGTTTGATGTCTTATGAAAGTTTGTCTGATGGTGGGTTTGCCACTGGTTCCATGCTGGGTTCAGGAGGATTCATTGTATATGATGACCGTGCTTGTATCGTTAGAAACACTTGGAACTTTGCTCGTTTTTACCACCATGAATCGTGTGGTCAATGTACGCCATGTCGGGAAGGAACAGGCTGGTTAGAAAAAGTATTGTGGAGAATCGAAAACGGTCAAGGTCGTGAAGAGGATATTGAATTGTTATGGAGCATACAATCTAAAATAGAAGGCAATACCATTTGTCCGCTAGGTGATGCGGCATCGTGGCCTGTGGCTGCAGCTATTCGTCACTTTAAAGATGAATTTGAATACCACATACGTTTCCCAGAAAAAGTAAAAAACAGAGATCACTTTGTAGCAGAACCTTTTGAAAA
>CANBOV010000027.1 GCA_947371275.1 Flavobacteriaceae bacterium
TTAAAATTAATTGACCGCAACTTTTTGCTGATTTGTGATGTTTTTAACAGCTTTAGTTATTCTAATTTTAATATCTAATTTACTAAGGTTATTTCGCTTGTGATTTCATCAAAATTAGTTTTTGGAATTGCACAAGTTTTGTTTTGACATAGGTAAAATGACGTTTGTCTAGCATAATAGCGATTTTCTAAAAAAGGCAGCTTTGAGTCAACATTTGTCCCAGCTAATACGATATTAGGCCAATAGTTTTGATTTGTTTTTTTTGCGTAAGACAAGGCGTCTTCACCACAAATGGCTAGTTCTTTATTTTGACTAGATAAATTCATAAACAAGGTTAACCAATTAGAATATGCAGATGGGTAATCAATCATTGGAAATACATCCTCCAGCATTTGTTGTGCAATAGTTTCATAATAATTATGGTTAAAGTAGATGCTCAAATAATAAAGATTATTAGCCATTACAGAATTAGCAGCCGGAATCACATTGTCCTCCGTTTCATAATGTGGAGTTATTAATGCTGAATCGTTTTTTGAGGTAAAAGAAAAGAAAGTAGTATGTTCGTCATAAAAGAAATCAAAACAATAATCAATTAATTGTTTTGCATTGGATAACCAACTTTCATCTAAAGTGGCTTGATACAAAGAAATGAATGCCTGAATAACATGAGCATAATCTTCTAAATATCCATTTATACTAGCTTTCCCATTTTTATAGGTTCGGTATAAATTACCTTCCGAACTCCATAGATTGTTTAGGATGAAATGTGCATTTTTAAGGGCGATATCTAGATATCGTTTCTCTCCTAATGCTTTGTAGGCATCTACATATCCTTTTAGCATCATCGCATTCCAAGAGGTTATGCATTTGTCGTCTAATCTAGGCTTACTTCTTTTTGCTCGTTCCAAATAAAGGATTCGTTCCCATTTTTTCTTTTTTTCAGCTAAATCTTCTGCTTTGGCACTAAGTGCAAGAGCAATTTTGCTCAGTGGTTCAGTTTGAATTAAGACGTAATTTCCATGTTCCCAATGACCAAAGGTATTGATATTAAACAAGTTTGAAAACAGCTCAAAATCTTCCTGTAAAAGTGCTTCTAGCTCGGGAGTAGTCCACACATAAAAGGCTCCTTCTTCGAGTTGACATTCAGTATTTAAACTATCAGCGTCTAAAGCAGAATAAAAACTACCTTCTTTTGTTAGCCATTCTTTTTCTACAAAAGTCAATGTTTTTTCTATGATTTCCTTGTAAAGCAAATTATGGGTGAGTTTATACGCATTAGCATAAAGCGAAATCAATTGACCATTGTCGTATAACATTTTTTCAAAATGAGGAACATGCCACCTCATATCGACAGAATATCTTGAAAAACCTCCGTCAACGGTATCGAACAAACCTCCGTAAGCCATTTTTGTAAGCGTTAAATTCACAAAATCGACTATCGTTTTGTTTTTAGTTTGATACCCATAACGCAATAGAAATTCATAATTTGTTGGCATCATGAATTTAGGTGCTCTTGCCATGCCGCCAAATTCCCCATCGAAACTTTTTTGCCATTTTTGAACTAATTTTTCAAGAATATCAAAGTCATAGTTTATTGAAACTTTTGTTGTAGGAATGATGCTTAACGACTGCAAACCTTCATGCAATTGTTGCGCATAATCAACTATAGTTTGAGGGTTTTGTATATAGATTTCTTGCAGCTTTTCAAGCGATTTTATCCAGTCGTTTTTTCTAAAATAAGTTCCGCCCCAAATTGGTCGCCCATCAGGTAGCGCTACTACATTCATGGGCCAACCACCTTGACCTGTCATTACTTGTACGGCTTTCATATATACAGCATCAATATCAGGACGTTCTTCTCGATCTATTTTGATATTGATAAAATGGCTATTCATTACTTGTGCAACATCATTGTCTTCAAAGCTTTCATGTTCCATTACATGACACCAATGACAAGCAGAGTATCCAATACTTATGATGATGAGCTTGTTTTCGATTAGCGCTTGTGATAATGAGTTCTGGTTCCAAGCTTTCCAATGCACAGGATTATTGGCGTGTTGAAGTAAGTAAGGACTAGTTTCGTATTGAAGTTCGTTCATGTCAAGTTAAAAAAAAAGCGTCCGTTTTCGGACGCTTAAAGTTAATTGTTTTAATTTTAATATTGTTATCCATTTATTGCTTCCACAATAATATCTTTATCATTTAACATGTCTTTCAACATATTTTCGATGCCACTTTTTAATGTAAAAGTAGAGGAAGGACATCCATTACAAGCTCCTTGAAGCACTACTTTAACTCTTTTTTCAGTTTCGTTATATGAATCAAAAAGAATGTTGCCGCCATCCGCTGCAACAGCAGGTTTTACGTATTCTTCTAATATATTGATGATTTGTTGCGAAGTTGTATCGAGATTGTCAAAGTTTTTAATTTGCTGTTTCTCATGCTTTACATCATTTACAATTTTTGTTTCGTCCAAAACAATACCTCCATTTTCAATAAATTGCTTAATAAAAGTACGAAGTTCTAAAGTAATTTCTTCCCAAGAAATACTATCGTATTTGGTAATTGAGATATAATTTTCAGCAATAAAAATCTCTTTTACAAAATGAAATTTAAACAACTCTATAGCCAAAGGGGAAGGAGTTGCTTCATCTATGTTTTTGAATTCTGCAGCTGTTTTGGTTAAAGCCTTGTTTACAACAAATTTAAGAGAAGCAGGATTTGGAGTAGTTTCTCCATAAACACTAATAGGTTGTTTTTTAATAATGTTTTCACTAGGTAAAACTACCACTCCACCTTTTGATATATAATTTTCAATTTGTTCTGAAACAGCTTCTTGAACATCTTTCCAATCAACAATGCTAAATCTTTCAACAGCAATAAAATTCCCTGAAATATATACCGTTTTAACAAAAGGCAAATAAAAAAGTTGCTGTGCTAAGGGGGAGTTTTTAGCTTCATCTATGTTTTTATATTCAAAGCTTTCATTTTGAGTAATGAAATCTGGAAATTCAAATTTTAAAATAGTTGGATTTTGGGTTTCTTTTATAGTGATTTTCATAGCGCTAGTGCATTTTTTTGCAAATTTAACAAACTTATTTTCTATGAATACTTATATTTGGAGATTTAAACAACAAATTAACATATCGAGCTGTTTTTTTTTAAATTTGACATGCCGAAAAAACCATATTTATGAAGCGAATATTACTCACTTTTTTATTGTTTTTGATTGGATATAATTCCTTTTCGCAACCTATTGTAGTGAATACTTCTACATATACTGTGCCGCAGTTGGTTCAAGACGTATTGTTTGCCGCTCCACCCGGAGGTGGTGGGTCTTCTTGTGTTGGAACTATATCTAACATTTCTTGGAGCACCGGAACAGATTTTGGTTTTACAAACGGGATAGGGTACTTTACCAATACCAATCCAAACTTTCCTTTATCCTCCGGAGTAATCTTAAGTACTGGAGATGTTACTCAAGCCCCTGGGCCAAATTTAACAACCCAAGGGAATGGGGTATGGCCTGGAGATGCTGATTTATTTAATTATATAAGTGGTTTAGGAATTGATCCCGGGTTAACGGATTATAACGATGCTACAGTTTTAGAATTTGATTTTACTCCCTTGACAAGTACAATGAGTTTTGATTTCCTTTTTGCTTCTGAGGAATATGGTACTTTTCAATGTGATTATTCAGATTCATTTGCCTTTTTCTTAACTAATATCACAGCTGGTTCAGCGCCAACTAACTTAGCATTAATCCCTAGTACAACTACACCAATTTCGGTTGTTACTATCAGAGACAATACCTACAATACAGCATGTGCCTCGGTAAATCCTACTTATTTTGGAAATTATAATGGGGCAGGTAATGCTGCTACAGCAGCTACTAATTTTAATGGTGAAACTATTCAAATGACTGCTAGTGCAACTGTAATTCCAAATAATGTATATCATATAAAACTTGTTGTTGCCGATAGAAATGATAATAGTTATGATTCTGCTGTTTTTCTGGGCGGCGGAAGTTTTGATATTGGAACGGCAACAATCGGTGGTACAGGAACATACAATGGTTTAGATGACTTTACAGGACCAAATGCTGTTTGTGGATCTTCAGTTGTAACAGTTCAAGCAGGAACAGTTCCTATTTCTGGGGTTACTTATAGCTGGACGTTGGATGGCAATCTAATTCCAGGGGCTAATTCATATAGTTATGATATGGATCAGGCTGGGACCTATTGCGTAACATTGACCTACCCTGGAGGATGTACCCAAACGGATTGTACCACTGTAGAACATATTCCGGGATTGACTTTAGGTGTACCAACAACCTTAGCGTTGTGTGGTGTAGGTTCTGCTACATTTGATTTAACTTTGAATGAACCATTAATTTTAAATGGAATGACTAATACAGTTAGTTATTATCATTCATTAATAAACGCTCAACAGTTATTTGCGCCAATAAACAATCCAACAAGTTATAACGGAACAGACGGTGAAATAATATATGTAGCGGTTGAAGACGACAATACTGGGTGTGTCTCAACAACTCAATTTCAATTAAATGTTGATCCTACACTATGCATCAGTGCACCAGTAGCGGTTACACCACCTGATTTATATGCCTATGAAACAGCAATAAGTACCAATGTAGGGATATTTGATTTTACGCCTCAAACATCAATTGTTATGGGGTCAAATAATCCTGCCGATTTTACAGTTTCTTATTATACTTCACAAGCAGATGCAGACGCAGGAACTAATCCAATTGGCAATATAATTGCTTTCTTAAGCACATCAAATCCACAAACAATTTATGTGAGATTAGAAGATAATAATGACGCAACAAATTACGATACTACTAGTTTTAATTTGATCATAATTGGTTTGCCAACCATTACAATTTCTTCCAATGTAAATGCTGTGTGTAGTGGTCAAACTGCAATAATAACTTTTACAGGTACAGCCAATGCTATCATTGATTATACTGTAGATGGTAATCCAGCTCAAATAGTTTTAGATGCTTCAGGAACAAATCAAATTGTTACTCCCGCATTAAGCAGTACGTCTGTTTATAATTTAGTTAGTGCTACATTAACTACTGCTGCAGGAACTACAACGCAACCAGAAGTTGGTTCTGCAACTATTACTATAACCGCTCCTCCCGTAGTCAGTTCTCCTACACCATATTTGGTTTGTGATGATAATAATGATGGTATTTCTTGTTTGTTTGACTTGACTACCAAAGATGTTGAGATTACCACTGCACCTAATGTGGTTGCCTATTATGGTACCTTAACAGATGCTCAAACGGGAGCTACAACGGCATTGACTAGTCCATATTGTAATAGTAATCCAGGATTAGAGACATTATATATAAGAGTTTATGACCCTGCTGCTCCTGGTTGTTATGCTAATACTACTCTTCAATTGGTTGTAAATCCAACACCTCAAGCCAATCCAATAATTTCAGATTATGCGTTGTGTGATTACAACAATCCGGGGGACATGGTAGAGCAGTTTACCCTGCATTCTAAAGATGTAGAGATTAAGAATAATCAACCTAATGTTACGATCACCTATTATCCAACGCAGGCGGATGCTTTAGCACAAAATATTGCCAATGCATTACCTAATTTATATACGTCAGCGTCTCAAACGATCTGGTTGAATATTAAAGACAATATTACGGGATGTAATTCGGTTAGTTCGTTTAACTTGGTGGTGAATCCATTACCGGTGGTCGTTGTACCGCCTACTATTATTCAATGTAGTAATGGAGTTTCTACACAAGCTCAATTTGATTTAACGTTAAATCATGACGCTGTAACAAATGGAACTCCTGGTTTAACAGTAACGTATTACACTAGTTTGGTTAATGCTCAAAATGCTAATAATCCAATAATAGCTCCAGCTACCTATACCGGCACAAATAATGAAATTATTCATATTAGAGTAGAAAATGACAACACAGGATGTTTCAGTACTACTACCCAATTATTACAAGTAACACAAGGACCAACGGCTATAACACCATTACCATTGCATTATTGCGACCCTAATAATGATGGATTTGGCATATTTGATTTAGACTCAGTTAAAGCTCAAATTCAAGGTGGAGTAATTGATCCAAATGTGACTATTGGTTTTTATGAAACCCAGACTGATGCTATTATTAGATCTAACCCATCATTGACAAGTCCGTATAATAATATAAATCCATGGACACAAACGATTTATGTTAGTGTATATTATACCTTAACGGGTTGTGCTAATTATGTACAATTGCAGTTGATTGTAGATCCTACACCAGAAGCTACTACACCAACCGACTACCACTTATGTGATTACACGGGAGCGGCTGGGCAGGAGCCTTTTGATTTAACTACTAAGATTTCGGAGGTATTAGGTTCGATTAACCCAGTGGGTACTCAAGTTACCTTCTATACCGATAATGCTGCTGCTCAGAACGGAACCGCTGTGGGACAAATCACCAACGTTACCGGGTATTTGAATACGGCTAATCCGCAAATTATCTACGTTAGAGTAGAGTTTACTGCTACCCATTGTTATGATATTGTACCGCTTAAACTAGTAGTAGATTCATTACCACTGGCTACCCAACCGAATTACCCACAATATTCCTTGTGTGATTATACAGGAACCATAGGCCATGAGAGCTTTGACTTGGCATCCCAAGTAAGCAGTATCTTGTTGAACCAAACCGGTATGGATGTATTGTTCTATCCTAGTTTGGCTGCCGCTCAAGCCGGCGTAGTTGGTACTTCTATTAATGATATTTATCCGAACTTGCAGTATGTTAACGTACCGGCTTATGTACAAACTTTAGGAATCAGAATCACCAACCACATTACGGGTTGCTATTCTATCTCTACGATGGATATTCGTGTGAATCCGTTACCGTCACCTATTCCGCCTACTAGTGCGTATACGATATGTGACGACAATCAGGATGGTATCAGCTTGTTTGATTTAACCACTTTGACTACCGACATCCTTCAAGGAGCGCCTTATACGATAACCTTTTTTGAAACGGCCACCGATGCGGACCAGAATACTAATCCAATTCTAGACCCAGCACATTACTATAACATCTTCGCCTTTAGCCAAATCTTGTATGTAAGAGCAGAGGACCCAATCACGCATTGTTATACTGTGATGCCGATTACTTTGGGCGTAGACCCTAGTCCGACAGCCCCTTTTAACGTGCCGGATATCGAGTTGTGTGATCAAGACAGTAATCCGTATAACGCTACTACTTTGATTAACCTTACACAGAATACGGCCAATGTACTGGGCCAACAACCTCTTGCGTCATCAAATTATACCGTGGAGTACTTTACTTCTAAAGTTTTAGCTGATGATGGAACAGCTCCTATTATTCCAGCTACGGTTTTTAATGGTGCAGATGGCCAAGTAATTTGGGTTAGAGTAGAGAACATTGCTACAGGTTGTTACAACCTAGCAACTTTTAAATTGATTATTCATACACCGTTACAATTGACTACACCAACGGTACTTAATATGTGTGATGACGATGCCAGTCCGAATGACCAACACACTGAGTTTGATTTGACTGTAAGAGACCTTGAGATTAACCAAGGTACGGGCTATACGGTTACCTATTACACTAGTGGTAATGTCTTGATCACTGACCCAGCGCATTATGTGAATGGTTTACCAGGAGCGGTAGAGCCTATTATAGCGGTGGTAACTACGCCGTTTGGTTGTACTAGTTCGACTATTTTAGATATTAGAGTATTACCAGTACCAACACCTTTAGACCCTAGCACCGCCACTCCAGAGCTTACTTTGGGTGTACAGTGTGAGAACGCTACAGGTTCGGGAGTGGCACAGTTTGATTTGACGGTTAATGCGGGCTATATTATGAATGGTGACCCAAGTGTTACCTTGCATTATTTCCCTACTCAGGCTGATTTAGATAACAATACTAATGAGATCCTTACCCCAACCACTGCACTAATAGGAGACCCTTCTATTGCGGGTACTACGGTAGGACTAGTACAATATGTTTACATCGCCGTATCGAGCAGTGTGTTTAGCGATTATACGGGTAGAAAATGTTATAAAGAAGTCAAAGAAGGCTTTGTGGTGAATCCGTTACCTACGGTAGCCGCTATTGCTGACTTCCAAATCTGTGAGCACGATCCAGTGACTAATAATGGTTTGGAGATCTTTGACTTGACTACGCAAATTCCTGCTTTATTAGCCGGTAATGCTACAACGCCAGTCTCTACTTATACCGTGGCCTTCTATGAAGACCCAGCCTTGTTAATTCCGATTACTAATCCAAGTGCGTATCCAAATACCAGTAACCCACAAACGATTTATGTACAGGTTACCAATAACACCACCACTTGTAAAAGCAGCATTGGCAACTTTAACTTGGTTGTCAATCCTAAACCGATAGTGGCTACACCAATGCCAGACATGAAGTCGTGTGATACCGACGGCGTGAATGACGGACAGATGTTGTTTACGCAGAGTGGTACTAGTCCGCTAGCGAGTTTGGCTGGCTATACTGAGTGGGTATTAGGTACGACACAAACGGCTCCGACTTATGTGGTAGAGTTCTACGACAACCAGACTTCGGCCGAGGCGGGTATATCCACCAATGCTTTGACTGATTTGGCGAACTACCAAGTGCATACGGGTACTTATTGGGTACGTGTGGAAAACTTAGTAACGGGTTGTTATCAGTTGGATTCTTTTGATGTTACCATAGAGAAACTAGCCAAACCAGTGATTACAAGTAATACAGGCAGTAATGTTGCTTGTGTGACTTGGCCAACCACTACGGTAGTGAACAACTTAATCTTAGACAGTGGTATTACCGCTCCGAATTATACCTTTAACTGGTATGCTGACGGGCAGCTCATTGCAGGACAAAACAGTAGCACTATAAACATTACTAATGTAGCTACTACCGCTACGCATGTAGTATACACGGTAGAGGCGGTGAGTGTGAACCCACCTATGTTGGGTTGTACTTCGGTTATTACTCCGGCGTCTACTTTTGATGTGATTAAATCGGGTCAAGCGGCTAACTTAAGCTATACGGTTACTAACGCCTTTGCAGAGAACCAAGTGATTACAGTAACCAATGATGGTTATGGACTTTACCAATACAGTTTAGACGACGGACCAAGACAACTGAGTCCGATCTTTGAGAATGTCTCAATAGGTACACACACCCTTTATGTATGGGATACATTGAGTGCGGATGGCTACTCTTGTGGGGTACAACTCATCGAGAATGTCGAAACCATCGATTACCCACCCTATTTTACGCCTAACAATGACGGCATACATGATGACTGGAACATTCACGGCTTGCAAGGACAGCCTACTGCTAAAATCTACATCTTTGATCGCCATGGTAAATTATTAAAACAATTGAGTCCGACTACTAATGGCTGGGATGGAACTTACAACGGTCACTTGATGCCTTCGGATGATTACTGGTTTACGGTAGATTATCAAGAAGGTGTTAATTCGAAGCAGTTTAAGGGGCATTTTGCGATGAAACGATAAATAAAAAAAGCCACTCTGCGAGTGGCTTTTTTTATTGAATCTCAGTCTCAATCTCAGTAGGCTTTTTTTAAAGAATGTTTGTCTTTCCTGCGGACGCGGACACGAGGCTCGTCTTAAGACGAGACGACTGATGGAACGAAGTGGAATAAATCTAGATCGAGGTCGCTGTTTAAAAGAATAAAAAGTAAGGAGAAGTAAAGTCTACCTACAGGTATAGTAGGCTTTAAGTAAACTCTGAGTAAACTCTATAGGATACTAAGGGTTACTATTTACTCTACTTCTTAATGAGGTAGTTTGTTTTTTACTACACCATAAAGAAAAGTACCGAATATAGCACCAAATAAAATTAAAGCGGCACTCATGAATCCGGATCCCAGAAGTATGAAAATGGGTCCAGGACAAGCTCCTACTAAAGCCCAACCTAATCCAAATAGTAACCCTCCTAAAAAGAGTCTAACATTACCGTCTTCTTTGTCTTGGATATAAATGGGATTCCCAGCTATGTCTTTTATTTTTTTTATTTTAATAATTTGGAGTCCGATGACTCCAGTAACGATGGCTGTCATGATGATGCCATACATGTGGAACGATTCGAATTGGAACATTTCATAGATGCGGTACCAGGAAATGGCTTCGGCTTTTGTTAGTACAATTCCAAAAATAAAACCTACCAACAGATATTTGAGTAAATTCATTGCTTAGAAAATTAGAGGTAAAAGGAAATGAGCCATGATGAGTCCGCCTACAAAAAAGCCAATTACGGCTTTCAAGGATGGAAGTTGCAGGTTGCTTAGTCCGGAAATGGCGTGCCCTGAAGTACATCCACCGGCGTAGCGCGAACCGAAGCCTAAAAGAATTCCGCCGCCTATTAATATCAAAATTAATTTTGGCGATTGAAATGCTTGGTTACCAAATAGCGCATTGGGTAGGACTTTACCGTTGGGTGCATCAATACCCATACTGGCTAGTTGCTCAATTGTTTTTGGATTAAGCGAAACATTTGAAGGATCACTCAAGAAATGAATTGCTACATACCCGCCGATCATAGCGCCAATGACCACGACCAAGTTCCAGCGTTGTGATTTCCAGTCCCAATTAAAAAAAGGAATTCTTTTACCAATACCAGTCATTGCACACAAGGATCGTAGGTTTGAAGACATCCCAAAAGAATTTCCGAAATAAGTGAGTGCTAGCATTACTAATCCTATGAGAAAACCGGATAAGGCCCAATGCCAAGTATGTGTAATATGCTCCATAGCTTAATTTTTGACAAAAGTAGTAATTTTACCGATTGAAAAACAGTAGGCAATCGATGAAAAAAAAGTATTTTTGGGGTAAATTTTGTTAACAAATGAAAAATTATACTATTGAGATTAAATGGGCCATTCGCTTTACTATGCTGACTTTAGCATGGGCGATAGGTGAACAACTTATTGGATTACACGATATTTATATTGCGCAATATGGGTTGTATACTAATTTAATTGCGGTACCTGCTCTACTCTTTTATTTTCTTGCCTTACAGGAGAAAAAAAAATATTTTTTTAATGGAACAATAACATGGTCTCAGGGATTTGTATGTGGGGTGATGCTTTCTTTTATAATTGCATTGATGGCTCCAATAGCCCAATTTGTCATCTATAAGAGTATTACGCCTCATTTTTTTGAAACAATTATCGCATACAAAACCAATGCATCACTGGTTTCGCATCCCATCAGCAAATCGACCGCTGAAGGGTATTTCAACTTAAAAAGTTTTATGTTACAAAGTGCTTTTAGTGATTTGTCGACAGGGGTAATTGTCGGGGCCTTGCTATCGTTATTCATTCGAAACAAAAAATAAATTGCACGGTTATTGTAGTACGAGAAAAAAACCTGTAGTATGAAAAAACTCCTTTCCCTTTTTGGTATGCTCATGATGCTTAGCCTTTTTGTTTCCTGCGTGAGTACACGCTCGACTCTAAAAAATGTGGATAATAATGCTCCTATTCCACAAGTAACGAAAGACAATACTTTTGTATTGACGCAATACAGTAAAGATCCTAAATACGGTTATGATCCTGATTATCCTGTAAATGTATTTTACCGAAACACTAATGATGAAAACTTAAATGCCGAGCGCTTTTTGAAAGCATTAGCAGGTCCAAATGGTGAGAAAATAACATTCACAAAGTTAGAGAGTTGTTGTCCGTTCCCTACCAAAAGAAGCGATATGGGAGCTGGTTTTTTGGATGTATATGAGTTAAAATGGGAAGGTCAAAAAGAGGCAATAAAGTTATATGTAAACATCTATGAACGAGGCTACTTATTAGTACCAATAGGCTTGACCCTTAAAAAATAAGTTAACAAATTAACTGCATCAAATAACTAAATAATTCATAACTTAGCGGTTTTTAAAATCGAAAAATTTATGAATATAAATTCCATTCCACAAATCAAGCATATTGATAGTGGAAATTTCTTTGTACTTGCTGGTCCTTGTGCTATTGAAGGCGAAGAAATGGCAATGCGCATTGCTGAAAAATTAGTATCCATTACTGATAAATTGGAAATTCCCTACGTATTTAAAGGTTCCTTTAAAAAAGCCAACCGTTCGCGTATTGATAGTTTCTCGGGGATTGGTGATGAAAAAGCCTTAAAAATACTTCGTAAAGTATCTGAAACCTTTCACATTCCAACAGTAACTGATATTCACACCAACGAAGACGCAGCGATGGCTGCTGAATATGTTGATGTGCTACAAATTCCTGCTTTTTTAGTACGCCAAACCGATTTAGTCGTAGCGGCAGCTGCTACTGGAAAAGTAGTAAATTTAAAAAAAGGACAATTTATGAGTCCGGAGAGCATGAAACATGCTGTTCAAAAAGTGTTGGATTGCCAGAATGAAAATGTAATGGTTACAGATCGTGGTACTATGTTTGGGTATCAAGACATGATTGTAGATTTTCGTGGAATCCCAACTATGCAGCACTATGCCACTACAGTTCTTGATGTAACCCATTCATTGCAACAACCCAATCAAACGGCAGGAGTAACAGGAGGTCGCCCTGATATGATCGAAACCATTGCCAAAGCAGGTATTGCAGTAGGAGTTGATGGCATTTTTATCGAAACCCATTTTGACCCAGCTCATGCTAAGAGTGATGGTGCGAACATGTTGCACTTAGATTACTTTGAAGGATTAATGACTCGATTGGTTGCCATTAGAAAAACGATAAATCAATTTTAAAATAACTCTTTACACTTTGAAAAAAATAATATTATTTTCGCTTTTATCCTTTGCTGGATTCACTAGTGCACTGCATGCCCAAGAAACAACAACACCTGAAAAATATACAGCTCATAATAAAGGGAAATATTATGTGTATTGGGGTGGAAATCGTGAAAGTTTTAGTCGCTCAGATATTCACTTTACTGGGGACAATTACGATTTCACGTTATATAATGTGTCAGCACATGACAAACCCAAAGGATGGCAAGCAGATTATCTTAATCCGGGAAGGATGACTATACCACAGACTAATTTTAGGATGGGATATTTTATTACAGACCACTATAATGTCTCTTTAGGATTAGACCATATGAAATACGTAATGTTCCAAGACCGTATTGTGGACTATACAGGAACTTACCCAAATCAGGGTAGTTATAACGAAATTGTAGTAAATAATCCTAATCAAGTAAATTTAACCACAGATTTTCTTAAATTTGAGCACACTGACGGTTTGAATTATATCAATACTGAGTTTTGTCGTGTAGATGATGTATCCAAATTGTTTGGTATACGCGATACAGATAAATTTCAGATTAACATCACTGAAGGAGCAGGAGGCGGTATTTTATTGCCTAAAACCAATGCTACTTTATTAGGAAAAGAGCGCCATGATGATTTTCATGTTTCAGGATATGGTGTGGCTGCCAAAGTGGGATTGAACCTAACGTTTTTTAAATATTTTTTTGTGCAAGCAGAGTTAAAGCAAGGCTATATCAATATGCCAGATATCAGGACTACAAAAGATCCTGCTGACCGAGCTTCACAGCATTTCACCTTTACCCAAAGAATTATTGTCTTTGGAGGAATTTTTAAAATTTAAATAATAACATAATTGACCAAAACCAACCATTATGAAAAAAATTATTTTTTTACTATTTTTAACCATCCTTTCCTTTAAAGGATATTCCCAATTTACACCTTCTTTAGAAGGATTTGAATCAACTACTGGTCCTGACATTGGAACTAACTGGACCTTAGGTACTGGAAATTGGGCTGTATTTGATAATGGAGTTGGGTTAGGTCAACGATGGGGTATTAATACTGCGTTACCGTACCAAGGACTGAATGCTGCTTATATTAACAGGGAAAACATTGGTGCTGGGAATATGTCGGAAGACTTTTTAGCTTCTCCATTAGTTTCCATTCCCGCTAACGGACAGTTGCATTTCTTTACGAGAACATTTACTTCTGGTAATCAAGGAACTATATACCAATTAAAAGTAGCTCCTTCTTCTCAAGCCCAAACCAATCCTGCAGCCTATAGCTTGGTTCAACAATGGACTGAAAATGAAATCTCTACACCATTTAACACATACACTGAAAAAGTAGTCAACTTATCTGCCTATGCAGGTCAACAAGTATATATTGCTTTTGTTATGCAATGGACTCAAACGGGTACTACATTAGGTGACCGATGGTTGGTTGATAATGTTAGCCTAGTAGTTCAATGTGATGATCCTACTTTGGCAACTGTTGGTTCTATTAATTTAACTTCTGCTACATTATCTTGGACAGGTTCTGCTCCCCAATATGAAGTAGAAATCATACCACAAACCGGTACTTTTACGGGGGTAGGAACAATTGTAAACACAAACAGCTTTAACGCTACTGCCACTACAACTGGTACTCCATTTGCATCAAATACAGCCTATTCCTACCGTGTTAGAGCAATTTGTTCTGGAGGCGTGAACAGTAATTGGACATTACCTGTAGACTTTACTACAACCTCTCCTGGTTTAGGATGTTCAGCTCCTATAGTTGTTACTACTTTACCTTACAGTACAACCGATAATACGGCTAATTATTCAGACAACCCCGCAATTGAAGGAACACCTGGTGCTTCTGGTTGTGGATCAACCAATCCTTATTTAGAAGGAAATGATGTAGTATATGCCTATACGGCTACTACTACTGGCGTAGTGAATGTAACTATGACCCCTACCGCAACCTATTCTGGTATTTTTGTTTATAACGACTGTGCTAATATTGGTGTTAGTTGTATAGCTGGTGCGGCAGATTCTGGAACTACGCCAAGAATTTTTGATTTACCGGTAACAGCAGGTACTACCTATTATTTTGTTATTTCAACATGGGCAGCACCGCAAACGACTGGATATACATTAACTCTACAAGTAGTGAACTGTCCTCCTCCAACTAACTTAAGTGTCAGTAATGCAGGGCAAACGAGTGCTGATTTATCGTGGAGTAATCCAGGAGGCGCAACAGAATGGGAAGTTGCTGTTCAACCAGCTGGCTCACCTATTCCATCAGGCGCAGGCCAAACAACCACTACAAATACCAATTTTAATGCAAATGGATTAACACCGGCAACTGCCTATCAATATTATGTGCGCGCAAATTGTGGAGATGGCACCTTTAGTGTATGGGCAGGCCCTTACCTATTCAATACTTCAATTTGTGATGTGGCACAACAATGTAACTACACCTTTATCGTGAGAGATTCTTTTGGTGATGGATGGAATGGTGGTACTATACAAGTACGACAAAACGGCATTGTAGTAGCTACCCTTACTGGACCGACTGTAGCGGATGGACAAAATCCAGTTTCGGTGACTGTTGCCCTGTGTGACAATACTCCTTATGATTTATATTGGGATACAGCTGGTTTCTTCCCAAATGAAATGGGTGTTACTGTAGTAAATTCTTTTGGACAAACTTTATTTGTTAAAGCACCAGGAAGTGGTACAGTAGGCACAATATTGTACGCAAGCACTGTTAACTGTTTAGTCCCTGCCTGTTTGCCACCCACTTCTTTAACTGTTACCAACATATCTGAAACGCAAGCTGATTTAGGATGGACTACTGCAGGACCTGAAACTTCATGGCAAGTTTTTGTTCAAGCAGCAGGACTTCCTGCTCCTACCGCAACTTCGATAGGATGGACTGATGCACCAACAAATCCATATACTTACGGGGGATTAACCACTGGTACTTCTTATGATTTCTATGTTAGACCTGTTTGTTCTGTTACCAATATTGGTGATCCGAGTGAAGTTAAGAATTTCAATTCTGCACTATGTCCATTAGCAAACCAATGTACCTATAGTTTTGTAATGGTGGATGCTTTTGGTGACGGATGGAATGGTGGAACTATTCAAGTACGTCAAAATGGAATCGTTGTTGCTACTTTAACGGGGCCAACAAATACGCAAGGACAGAATCCGGTAACGGTTTCTGTGGCAATGTGTGATAATACACCATTTGATTTATTTTGGAACAATGCTGGTTTCTTCCCTAATGAAATGGGAGTTAGCATTGTAAATTCATTCACACAAACGATATTTGTTAAAGCTCCGGGTACTGGAACTCCGGGTAGTGTAATTTATGACGGCAATGTAAATTGTACTGTTCCTGAATGTTTACCTCCTACGGCATTAACAGCAATTAACATATCTGAAACTCAAGCTGATTTAGGCTGGACTTCAACTGGTCCAGAAGCATCATGGCAAGTTTTTGTTCAAGCAGCAGGACTCCCTGCCCCTACAGCAACTTCAACAGGATGGATAGCGGCACCAACAAATCCATTTACTTATACAGGCTTAACTTCAGGAACTTCATATGATTTTTATGTAAGACCTGTATGTACTGATACCAATATTGGTGATTGGAGTAATGTAAAAAACTTCAACACCTCTATATGTCCATTAGCTGATCAATGTAATTATACCTTTGTTATGGTTGATTCGTTTGGTGATGGATGGAATGGTGGTACAATTCAAGTACGCCAAAACGGCATTGTATTAGCAACTTTAACTGGACCAACAGCCGCTCAAGGACAAAATCCGGTTACGGTTACCGTTCCTTTATGTCATGGCATTCCATTTGATTTATTCTGGAATAATGCAGGATTTTTTCAAAATGAGATGGGATTAACAGTACAAGAAGCTTTGGCACCTCAAGAAATTATTTACACTAAACCACCGGGGACTGGAACACCAGGAACTATATTATATACTGGAACTGGAGAATGTTTTCCTCCGACTTGTCCAAAACCTAATACAGTAACGATTACAAATATTACACAAACGGATGCTTCAATAGGTTGGATAGAAGCGGGAAGTGCTACGCAATGGGAAATTTATTTAGTTCTTGCAGGTAGTCCGGCTCCTACTTCTACAAGCGTAGGTATTATTACAAGTTTGAATCCATACGTATATGGTGGTTTAACCTCTGCAACCATTTATGATGTTTATGTTAGAGCACTATGTTCTCCAACTGACATAAGTTTTTGGTCTAGTAAAAGAACTTTTGCTACTTTAATAGCTAATGACGAATGTGATAACGCCACAGTAACTCCTGTAAACCCTTCTACAGAATGTTTACAAACGGCTTCAGGAAGTTTGATTGGTGCCACAGCTTCAGCAGGTGGAGCTAATTGCACGGGTACAAGTGATGATGATGTGTGGTTCCAATTTACTGCAACCAGTACACAACAATCAATATCGTTAATCAACGCCGCTGGTAGTACGACCGATTTAGTTCATGTTCTTTATAGTGGTTCTTGTGGAAGTTTAACACAAATGTACTGTAGTGATCCTAATAATAGTGTTGCGACCGGTTTAGTTATCGGACAAACCTACTATATTCAAGTATACTCTTGGACATCTACACCAGGACAAACCTCTACTTTTGATGTATGTATTGGAACTATTCCACCTCCTATAACTACTAATGATACCTTATATACTAATCAACAACTAGTTGAAGATGTATTTTTAAATTCAACTTGTGCAAGTGTTACTAATATTACTTTTTCAACGGGAAGCAATTTTGGTTCAACAAATGGAATTGGATATTTTAATAAAAATGGCTCTAGTTTTCCTTTTAATGATGGTATCGTTTTAACAAGTGGAAATGCCTTAAATGCACCAGGTCCCAATACTAGTATTTTAGGTGATGGTGGTACATCCTGGCCAGGAGATACTGATTTAGAAAACATCATATTAGCCGCGACTGGTAATCCAATGAACTCGCAAAATGCTAGTAAATTAGAATTTGATTTTATTCCTTTAACCAACAGCATCAATTTTAACTTTGTATTTGCATCGGAAGAGTACGGTACTTTCCAATGTAGTTTTTCAGATGCTTTTGCCTTTTTATTAACGGATATTGCAGCTGGTACTACAAGCAACTTGGCTGTAATTCCAAATACAACAACACCTGTATCGGTCGTTACGATTCGTGATAATCAATACAATACAAGTTGTGATTCAGTTAATCCAGAATACTTTGGTGACTACTATGGCTTTGGAAGCAATTTGGACCCCCTAGGTTCGCCAACCAATTTCAATGGTACAACAATACCAATGAGTGCCACCTCCACTGTAATTCCTGGACATCAATACCATATTAAATTGGTTATTGCAGACCGTTTAGATACTATTTATGATTCGGCTGTATTTTTAGAAGGAGGTAGTTTAAATATTGGAAACATTAACTTAGGAACTGATTTCCTACAAGCCACTAATAATGCGCTATGTAATGGCGAGAACTACACTATTCAAAGTGGTTTAGATCCTGCAACCTATACTTTTAGCTGGACCTACAATGGTAATCCTATCCTAAATGAAACAGGACCTAATTTAACGGTTACTGCAGCGGGAACCTACGGTATTTCTGCGCAGTACATCAATACAACTTGTGCTGCCACAGACAACATTACTATTGAATATTATGATACAATTGTACCAGGCACTCCAAATAATTTAATTCAATGTAGCGATACAGGATTTGCGACATTTGATTTAAGCCAAAACAATGCAGCTTCATTAGGTACTTTAAACCCAGCAAATTATACAGTATCTTATTATGCTAGTAGTGCTGATGCCAACACACCAGCTAACGCTTTGCCAAGTTTGTACACAAATATTAGTAATCCTCAAACTATTTATGTTCGGATTCAAAACAACACTTCTGGATGTTTTACAGTAACTTCATTCCAGTTGATTGTAACTTCCCAAGTACTTACACCAACATTTACCAACTTTACCATATGTAATGGTGATGTTGCTAATTTACCTTTAGTATCAAATAACGGTATCTCTGGAACTTGGTCTCCAGCTTTTGACAATACACAAACCGCAACCTATACCTTTACTCCAGCTCCTAATCAATGTGCTGGAAATGGTACCATCACGGTTACTGTAACTCAAAAAACCCCTACTACTTTTAATCCAATTTCAATCTGTCTGGGTGGTGTGGTACCAACATTACCAGCGACTTCATTGGAAGGATTCACTGGTACTTGGTCTCCGTCTACAATTGACAACACTCAAGCGGCTACTTATAGTTTTACGCCTTCTGCGGGTCAATGTGCGGCAAATGGAACCTTAATAGTAACACTTAATCCACAGAATGCAACGACATTTGCTCCTATATCCATCTGTTCGGGAGGTGCGATACCAGCATTACCATCGACTTCACTTGAAGGATACACAGGAACATGGTCACCAGCAACAATTAATAATACACAAACGGTAACGTATACCTTTACTCCAACTGCTGGTCAATGTGCGGCAACAGGAACGTTGACAATTACGCCAACACCAAATGTAATTCCAGTATTCCCGTTAGGCACTGCCTTGACGACTTGTGCCTCTGCGGTGGCTACTCAAGTACTATTACCTACAACATCGGATAATGGTATTACAGGTACATGGAGTCCTTCAACTTTGGATTACTTTACACCAGGTACAACAGTATATACCTTTACACCAACCGCTGGATTATGTGCAACAAACACAACGTTAACTGCAACAATCCTTGCTAATGTAACTCCTACATTTACTCAGGTAGCATCAATATGTACTGGTGATACATTAGGAAATTTACCAACTACTTCACTAGAAGGAATTACGGGTGTTTGGACTCCAGCAATTAACAATACTGCTACGACCACTTATACCTTTACTCCTGCACCTTTTACTGGTATTCCGGCCAACTTAGTTGTTAATGGAGACTTCTCTTCAGGAAACAGTGGTTTCAATTCAGATTATCAATACCTAAATAATGCAGGTCTAAATGGAGTTCAAAAAGCTTATGGAATTGTAGCTGCAGCTAATTCATGGTTCCAGTTTTTCCCTGCGTGCACAAGTAGTGCACCTTCAGGCGGAAATATGATGGTGATTGATGGTTCTACTACTAATGCAGGTAATGATAAAGTGTGGGAGCAAACGGTAACGGTTACTCCTAATACTAATTATACTTTTAGTTATTGGATGCAAACGGTCGCTACACCAAATCTTGCAACTATGGAAGTACTTATTAATGGTACTTCAATAGGAATTTCTACCGCACCAGCCACTAATTGTTTAGCGGCTCAATATAGTTATACTTGGAATTCGGGTAGTAACATGACGGCACAAATTGCTATGTATGATAGAACAACTGCTTCGAACGGTAATGATTTTTCAATTGATGATATTTCGTTACTTGCCGCGGCAGGCAATCCTTGTGCTACAACCACTACAATGACCATTCAAGTAAATCAAAAAACACCAGCAACCTTTGCGGCAATTGCTCCATTATGTATTGGAGAAGCTGCCCCATCATTGCCTTTGACGTCACTTGAAGGATATACAGGAACTTGGTCACCAGCTACAATTGACACCAATGCACCAGGCACGTATACCTTTACCCCTGATGCAGGGCAATGTGCCTCTAACGGAACGTTAGCGGTAACATTACAAGCAGGATTTGATTTTGCTATTGATGGCGCTTGCATCAACAATGATTATACATTAACGGTGTCCGCATTGAATACAACTTTTGATGCAACTACAGCAAGTTACGCTTGGTTTAACAGCAACAATTTAAGTGTAGGTACCAATGCAAATACATTTAATACTACACAATATTTGGCTTCTACTCCAGTGGAAGAAACTATGCCACTTACTTTCTCTGTAACAGTTACAACTGCTGATGGTTGTTCAAAAACCCACAGTATAACAGTTACTAGTGTAGCTTGTGAGATCCAGAAAGGTATTTCTGCTGATAATGATGGATTAAATGACAACTTTGATTTAACGGGCTTTAACGTTAAAAACTTAAGTATCTATAACCGTTATGGGCTTAAAGTATATAGTAAATCAGCTTATACAAATCAGTGGATAGGACAAACCGATTCTGGAAATGATTTGCCAGATGGAACTTATTTCTATGTGATTGATTTTAATGACAATCAGCCTGCTAAAACCGGTTGGGTTTATATAAACAGAAAACAATAGTAAATCAAAAAGCCCCGATTATATCGGGGCTTTTTTTTATATGATAACCTTAACTTATGAGGTGTTTCGTTTTACTATGCTGAAACTATTACTTTTTCATTATGAATTAGAATTTAAAACTACTATAACACATTTAATCAATACCATATTGATCAAAAAGGTAAATGAGTGACGCCATGGTTGCGGCTCCTAATTCAAGTTCTCTTTTATTTACAGCATCAAAGGTATCATTGGCTGCATGGTGGTAATCAAAATAGCGTTGGGAATCGGGTTTAAGTCCGGCTTTAACAATTTTAGTAGACGATAAGGGTTCAATATCTGAGCCTGAATGTCCTTTTACAAAGCTGTGGATTAAGTATGGTTCGAATAAGCTCTTCCATCCTAGTACTTTATTGAAATTAGCCTCATCCGCTTCTAAAGAAAAGCCTCTTGGAGAAAAGCCTCCCGAATCACTTTCTAGTGCAAAGATGTGGTTTTCATTATTATTCTTTGAAAGTTCTTCGTATTTCTTGCCTCCTTTTCCTCCAAATTCTTCATTCATAAATAAGACTACTCTAAGGGTATTTTTGGGTTGGTAATGTAGTTGTTTAAATAACTCCATGGTTTCCATTGCTTGCACGCATCCAGCGCCATCGTCTTGCGAACCATCAGCTAGGTCCCAGGAATCCAGATGCCCTCCTACTACCATTATCTTTTCGGGATGTTCGGAACCAGTGATTTCACCCACTACATTATAAGAAAGCACATCTTCATACTGCTGACAATTCAATTTCATATAGAATTGGAGTTGGACATTCACTTTTAACTGTTGACTAAGCAAATCGGCTCCCTTAGTACTGATGGCTGCCGTGGGTATATATTGTTCTTTAGGTAAGTCGCCATAGCTCTGCATACCTGTATGAGGAAAATCATCTAGTCGTAAGTTCATAGAGCGAACGATGGTCCCTAGTGCACCTAACTTGGCTGCTTCTTTGGCACCAGCAAAACGTTGGTCCACGCAGTTTCCATAGGACTTAAAAGATTCGATATTATCGGGTTCCATGGGACGGTTGAAGAACACTATTTTCCCCTTCACTTTTTCTGCACCAAGTTGCTTTAATTCTTCAATTCCGTGTACTTCGATTACTGAGGCTGTGAGACCCTTTTTGGCGGTTGCAACCGACCCTCCTAAGGCACAAATGGGAACCGTTGTTTTTTTATTATTTATAATAAGATAGGCTATTTCCTTTTCACCTCTTTCCCAATGAGGCACCATAACTTCTTGTAAATAGACTTTGTCTAAGCCTAAGGTTTCTAATTGCGCTTTTACGTATTCCACTCCCTTTTGAGCACTGGGAGAACCTGATGGACGTGCACCAATTTTATTAGACAAATCGTCTAACCAAGAATAACAATGAGCTTGTGTTAAGGCATTATGATATAAGTCCTTTAGCATTTTCTCGTTGGGAGATTGTGCATTAGTAAAAGAGGAAATTGCAATAAAGGCTACTAAAGCTGTTTTTTTCATGGTGCATATTTTCTTCAAAAATAAATTAAAAAACATTTGGTTGTAGAATTATTATTCTGTTACTTTGTATTTCAAAGTACTTTAACATGGAGACAAAAGATTATCTAAAAGACATAACTGAAATTAAGAACATGATGGATCGTTCTTCTCGATTTATATCATTGAGTGGGTTATCTGGAGTATTAGCGGGTATCTATTGTTTAATTGGAGCTGCTATGGCTTATAATACTATTTATACCGATTCGACTTCTTTGGGCAATTACACAACGGTCTTGGTAACTCCTGAAATGATTACACGATTGTTCTTGATTGCATTTATGGTTATAGTTTTATCCATCGCAACCGGTATAGGCTTAAGTATCCGTAAGGCAAAAAAGAGTAATGAAACACTATGGAATTCCTCGTCAAGAAGATTAGTAATTAACTTTGCCATTCCCCTTATGACAGGAGGTTTTTTTATTATGTTTTTAATTGAAAAAGAAATATTGGTTTTAGTGGCTCCCTTAACACTACTTTTTTATGGCTTGGCTTGTGTTAACGCTAGTAAATATACTTTGGGGGATGTTAGATACTTAGGTATAACCCTAATCGTGTTAGGATTATTATCTACTTGGTTTTTGGGTTATGGATTGTTATTTTGGGCTATAGGGTTTGGTGTATGCCACATCTTGTATGGAGGGATTATGTATTTTAAATACGATAGAGATTAATTGTGAAAAACATCATCCAAAATATCAATAAGGCTTTTGATCATCGAATTAGACTGGGTATTATGTCGGTACTCATGGTAAACGACGGAGCTGATTTTACAGAACTGAAAGAACTGCTTGGAGTGACCGATGGTAATTTGGCCAGTCATGCTAAAGCTTTAGAATCTGAAAACTATATAATGATAGAAAAGCAATTTATTGGCAAAAAACCCAATACAAAATATAGCGCAACTACTGCAGGAAAGAAAGCATTTAAAGAACATATTGAGGCGCTGGAAAAATTAATACAGAAACGTTAAACTATTTTTTTATATCATTACTTTGAAATTCAAAGTACTTTTAAACAAACCAATGAAGGATTTACTGTTAGAACGCATGTATGAATGGAGCAGCCAATACTACCTCCGTTATTTTAGAAAAAACAATCCTTGGTCGATAACATCAAGAGAGTTGATGGTGTATCCGCAGGAGAGTTTGGGGTTTCATTTGTATTGCTTTCATTTAAAATACAATTTAGAATTTAAACCTAATTTAGAAGAACACGATATCATCCATGTCTTAACCAACACCGGAGTTACCGTTTCTGATGAAGTTAGCCTTCAATATTATCTCTTGGGTAACGGGAAAAAGAGTCCGTTTCAATTTTTAGCCCTGATAGCGGGCACGGCATTCTATCCCAGTCATATTAAAACATTTCTACGTTTTTATCGAAGAGGACGAAAGGCACATCAATTTTACAATTTGAAATTTGAGAACATGTTAATGCTTTCAGCACATACACTACAAACCACCTTTAATATACATTAATTATGGAATCGGATTTTTATAACAGCAATACCCCAACAGGTTTTTCAACCTATTTAGCACTAGTATCCTTTAGTATTGGGACAGTACTATTAGTATTGCATCTTGTTTTCCCGAGAGAAGAAGGCATTTTTATCCTAGGCTTTTTCTATGTACTATTCGCTATTCTAATCAACAGTTTGTCATTGCTGAATCTTTGTTATCGCTTTATTACAGAGCCTGAAAACAGAGAAACCAATGCTATTCGAATATTGATATTACTATCCAATATACCGATTGCCTTGCTTTATTTCTATATCGTCATACACAATAACTAATCTTAACACTTAAAAACACATTCACATGGAACCTTTAGAAAATCAAAACACCGAACCTAAATCATTTTTTCAATCTAATACCGCCAAAATGGTCATGGTAGGATTCCTTACTTTGGTATTGTTAATTCCGCTTTACTTTGTACAGAACTTAATTGATGAGCGTACCCATCGCAAATCGGATATGGTGGATGAAGTCACTGAATTATGGGGCAAAGACATCCTGTTTTACGGACCTATCTTAAGAGTGCCTTTTACGAGTTATGAAACGTATAACGTTACTAATCCTAAGACAAATGTTACTACCATACAACGAAAAAGCACCACTGATTATGCCTATTTCTTTCCGAATACATTAGCTAACACTTCTACTGTTAAGAAGAATGAATCCCTTAAGAGGGGTATATTTAATCATGTAGTCTTTACAGCCGATATGCATTTTAAAGGAGATTTTACCTATCCGAATCTAGCTAAACTTGGGCTGACTGAGGAGCAAATGCAATGGGATAAAGCGGCCATAGTCGTTAAAACGACCAATTTGAAAAGCATTAAAAGTGAGTTGAAAATTCAGTTGAATGAAAACAATCTCAGCTTTGAGCCCCAAAACAGTGAGAAGAGTGATTTCAGCGTACTGACCACTAACACCTTTAATTATAAAGATTTTGTTAAGACTGACGCACTGAAATTTAAATTCAGTATTACTTACAATGGTAGTAACAGTATTAAATTCATTCCGATTGGTAAGTCTACTAAAGTAGGTATTACATCAGATTGGGAGTCGCCCAGCTTTGAAGGTTCCTTTGCAGCCAGTGACACTACTAAAACCGTTAACCAAAAGGGATTTCATGCAGATTGGAACATCCTGGATATTAATCGGACGTTTACCCAACAGTATGTGCGTACCCTACCCGATTTGGATGATTACTTATTTGGCGTAAAACTTATACAAACCGTTGACGAATATCAGCAGAACGAGCGAGCCTCTAAATATGGCTTCTTGGTCATTGGATTAACGTTTTTACTATTCTTTTTGATACAGTCTATCAGCAAGATTAACATACACATTTTCCAGTATTCAATGATAGGATTGGCCTTAATTATGTTTTACACCCTATTAATATCGATTACCGAGCACAGTAGCTTTAGTTTGGCCTATGCGATTGCTGGAAGTTCGGTAGTGGGATTGATCACGCTTTATTCGGTCTCTATATTGAAGAATAAAAAGTTCCCTATGTTTATTGGAATAGCACTAACCGTGTTGTATACCTTTATTTATGTAATCATTCAATTGGAAGATTATGCGCTATTGGTTGGAAGCATCGGATTATTTGCCATCTTGGCTGGGGTGATGTATTTCTCACGAAAAATTGATTGGCATAAATAACAAACTTCTAAACTTACCTTTTAAGAAAGCCTGCTTACTAGAGCAGGCTTTCCTTTTAAATAGTAAAATTCCAATTTAGTGCTGAATCATACCACAACTGTCCTTTGGCAACGGTTAGTGGGCAATCAAAATTATTGGTATACAATGCTCCGGTACCAAGTCCTTGTGGCATGGGATTATTTTGCATATAGGTGAATTGGGCAATCGCATTTAGTCCGATATTACTTTCTAGCGCAGAGGTAATCCACCATCCAATATTGTATTTATTGGCAAGGGCAATCCATTCTGAAGTACCTTTAAAGCCCCCTATAAAACTAGGCTTTAAAATGATGTATTGCGGCTTTACTTTTTGCAACAATGCTTCTTTGTCTATGGATGTATAGACCCCAATAAGCTCTTCGTCTAATGCTATAGGAATTGGCGTACTTTTACAAAGGACTGACATCATGTCAGTGTTGTTTTTCTGAATAGGTTGTTCGATACTATGTAATTTAAAACCAGCTAATTGATTTAATTTAGATAAAGCTTCATTTGAACTAAAAGCACCATTAGCATCCACTCGTAATTCGATAGCCTCTTCCTTGAAATTTTGACGAATAAACTGTAAAAGTCCTAGTTCTTTATCAAAATCTAGTGCTCCTATTTTGAGTTTGATGCACTTAAAACCCGCTGCTATTTTGGCTTCTATTTGTTCTTTCATATAGGCCTCATCCCCCATCCAAACCAATCCATTAATGGGAATGCTTTTATGGTTTTGAGTAAAGGCAGAAGGAAACAATTCGAAAGGCGAAGCACTCTCTAAGGACAAGAAGGCCATTTCTACTCCGAATTGGATGGAAGGGAATTCGGTTAGTGCTTCCCACAATGCGTCTTTCCCTAAATGGATATTATCGCAGACCCAATGGAGTTTATCCTCATAATCGGGGCGGTCGTCTGCTGATAGTCCGCGCAGTAGTCCGCATTCCCCTACACCAGTATTACCGTTTGCTTTTAGGACTAGAAACCAAGTTTCTTTGGTAGTCAAAACCCCTCGCGAAGTACCGGAAGGGGTTTTAAAATTGAGCAGGTATTGATGGTAGGTCGCTTTCATATTAGAGCACTAAGCTTTCTCCTATCTCCAGCAGCATTAAGTCTTTACCGGCATCAAAGAAGACCTTTTTGGCCTCATCATGGTTGACCATTATAAATCCGAATGTATCGTAATGACAACCCAAAACCTTATCACACTGCACGAAGTCGGCCGCCAGTACAGCATCCTGCACATCCATAGTGAAGTTATTTCCGATAGGCAATACGGCTAGATCCAATTTGGTACGCATAGGAATGAGTTTCATATCCATAGTTAGCGCTGTATCGCCAGATATGTAAATGTTTTTATGTTCGCCTTCAATCACAAAACCGCCAGGGTTTCCGCCATAGGAGCCGTCGGGAAACGAACTGGAGTGGATGGCAGCTACATATTTTACTTTACCAAAGTCAAAAGTCCAGCTCCCGCCGTGGTTCATTGGGTGGTTTTGCAGGCCTTTGTTTCCGTAATAAGAAGCAATCTCCCAATTGGATACAATCACAGCATTGTTGTTTTTAGCGATTTGCTCGGCGTCTAAGATGTGATCTTGGTGCGCATGGGTCAGTAGTATATAATCAGCCTTTAAAGCGTTTATATCGATGTGTGCTGCGTTGGGATTGGCAGAAATAAAAGGATCTACTAAGATATGTTTGCCACTTACTTCGATTTCGATGCAGGCATGGCCGTAAAAAGTAATTTTCATAGGGTACTTTATAAAAGATTAAACGTAATTAACTATCATGTCAGATATGAAGTATATCAAGCAAAGGGCTAGCAATATGGACAACAAAAAAGTACTGATGGCTAGTTTCTTTAATTCAGGGTCTAACAGTTTAGGGTTTTTATTTCGGTGTACAGTCATTAGGTGGCTGATTAGTGGGAAGTAGGCCACTACAAAGATATATTGGTCAAAATGAAATTCGTTTAAATAGGCAAACACCAGTACTAGCAGCATGGCCGAACCTACTAGGAAGAAGTGGTATTTTTTGGCATTGGCCCCTCCTATTTTGACTACAATGGTATTCTTACCCACCTTACGGTCACTCTCTTCGTCGCGCATGTTATTTAGATTAAGAACGCCAACACTTAAAAATCCGATTGCCGTAGCAGGTAATAAGAGCAGCATGTCTATGGATTTGGAGAACATGAAGTAGACCCCGAAGGTGCTTACTAACCCAAAGAAGACAAACACGAATACATCACCGTAGCCACTGTAGCCATAGGCGCCTTTCCCGACCGTATAGCGAATGGCCGAAGCAATGGCTAGAATGCCTAGTCCCAAAAAGACCAAGGAATAAAGCAGGTAACTTTCTTTGAAAGCGAAGTAAATAAGCGTTATTGCAAAGCCCAATGTGATCAATGAGGTGATGATCATGGCTCGTTTCATTTCGCCTGGAGAGATGACACCGCTTTGAATGGCGCGTTTAGGACCTACACGGTCGGCGTTGTCAGTCCCTTTTACGCCATCTCCGTAATCGTTGGCGAAATTGGACAGTATTTGCAGTCCCAGAGTCGTTAAGAGCGCAAAGATCACGATTTTCCAATTAAACATGGCTTGTGACATGGCGTAAAAACTTCCTACTACAATACCCGATACCGACAATGGCAAGGTTCTAAGGCGTGCGGCTTGAATCCAGTGTTTCATAATAACTTATTCTAATTTACTTAATTACATCCAATTGCTATCAGAGGTTTCTATTTCGTACAACCATAGGTTGACGTATTCTTGTATGCGGTTATAATTACCTAAATGAAAGGTTATGTTACCTCCAGCAGTGTGCAGGGTTAGCGAACCAATATTTAGGCTTTTGTGCCAAAACAATTGCGAGGTTGTGATGGCTTGTATTTTTTCGAGTGTTATGATTTGGTTTTCTACATCCCATGCCCCACTTTGTTTGATTATGTGGTCTTTACTAATGAACAGGCGGTAGTTGCGAAATCCGAACGACAGCACTACGACAAAGAACACACTGTAGGCCCAAGCAAAATGGCTGAATTTGAAAAGGGAAGCATCACCATAGTGTGCTATACTATAAAAACCGACTAAAGGTAACACAATTATGAGCACTATGGAAAACCCTAATTTTCTAAAATTGGGTTTAAGCATTTTCCCTTTTTTTGGAAGCTTTTGAAACAACAACTGCAGTATACCGTCTCGTTCTACTGCATTGCAACCCGGTATTTCAATTAACGATTTGCGGTCTTCCTTTCCGTTACTGATGGCTTGACGGATTTTAATTTCTAGTACATCTAGTTTCTTTTGGAAGTAGTTCTGGGAAACCTTTACGATTTGAACCTTTTCAGGCTTTAGTATTGTGCTTTGGGTATTTATTAGCCCGTGAAACAAGAGCAACGATCCCTTTTGTTTGGTGATGGTATAATCAAAAAACTTGATGAGCGTACGTGCGATATTGATCACAAAGACTACAGAGACCAATATTAAAATCGATAGTAAAATGGAATAGACCACTGAATTGTTGGACACAAACGCTTGAACCGACTTGTTTTCCCACACCTCTTCATGTCCGATGTTGCGGAGGTTATCCATTATGGTGAAGAAAAAGGTTAGAATTAACCCGACACTCCTAACGTAGTTGGACGTAATCCCTACTTTGATGAGGCTAATGAAATTGATTTTGAGAAAAGGAGTCTCTTGCGTTACTTGAGTTTCTTGGGTGAGCGACTGCACTGCAGCTGATTGAGCACTACCTTCATTTTCAAGGAGTTTAGCCTTTAACGACAGGGCTAAATCATGCGAGATAGCCTTAATATTGCCTTCTTTCTTATCGCTACCGGCAGTATCCACATCGAGGGCATATACTCCGACTAGGCGCTGAATTAACGACTGTTTTATGTTGACTTGTTGGATTTTATTGAGTTGGATAGTCGTTTTCGTTTTATTTACAACCCCTTCACTTACAATGAATTCGTCGTTATCTTCGTCGATATAAAAAGTGAAGTTGCGGTATTTTAAATAGGCAATCACTCCGACTAAGACAATGAACGCTAGTATTCCTAGGGCGAAGTAACCCCAACTCAAATTCTTTTCTTTAACAAAAACCACTAGCAGTATGGGCCAGAAGGCTCTCCCTAGCTTTTGGACCGTATCGGCAAACATGACCAATATTCCAATGACAGACTGCCGTTGTGGTTGATTGAAATCGGACATCTTTTTAAAGTTGTTTTTGGATTTTACCCATTAGCAATTGTTTGATATCTTCGGCTTCCTCTTTTAGAATGCCAGGGATTTCTATATCACTGGAAACCCCTCCGGCGGTGAATATTTCGACTTTTGCTAAGCCAAACCACCTAGAAAGAATTCCTTCATGTAAAGCAACGTGTTGCACTCTATTATAAGGAATTACCATCGTATTGGTTGCTATAATACCTTTGCGATAGATGACATCATGTTGGCGAAAGGCATAGGCTTTTTTACGAAAGGATACGCGAGACAAGAGCAGGATTAGAAAAAACAAAACCCCTAGTCCGCCGAAGAGTAATGGCTTTTGCTCGACTACCTCATCCACCAAAAACAACAGTATGATTAGTGCTGTGAAGGCTACTGCAAAGACCGCAGCTAACGTAATTACTATTACGCTCCAATACTTAGATTGAAGAGCAGTTAGTTTTACGTGTTCGTATCTTGGCAACGCTTTAGTATCTATCGTTTCATTAGTGAAGTCGGCCATGGTTTCTTTATTCTTTTGTTGTTATGGAATCCATTTGTTTTTCCCGAAATTGGGCTTTCTTTTTTCAAGGAAGGCATTTCGCCCTTCAATTGCTTCATCGGTCATGTAGGCTAAGCGCGTGGCTTCCCCTGCAAACACCTGTTGGCCCACCATCCCATCATCGGTTAGGTTCATGGCAAACTTTAGCATCTTGATGGACGTAGGTGACTTCGCTAAAATCTCTTGCGCCCATTCGTAGGCGGTAGCTTCTAATTCGTCGTGTGGAATAACGGCATTTACCATTCCCATATCGAATGCTTCTTGTGCGTTGTAATTGCGCCCAAGGAAGAATATTTCTCTTGCTTTCTTTTGACCTACCATTTTGGCTAAGTAGGCCGAACCGTACCCTCCATCGAAACTGGTCACATCGGCATCCGTTTGCTTGAATATGGCGTGTTCTTTACTGGCTAGCGTTAGGTCACAGATGACGTGAAGACTATGTCCGCCTCCTACAGCCCAGCCTGGCACGACTGCGATGACTACTTTGGGCATGAAGCGAATTAGGCGTTGTACTTCTAGAATATTGAGTCGGTGGTATCCGTCTTCTCCGACGTAGCCTTGATGGCCTCGGGCTTTTTGATCCCCTCCACTACAGAACGACCAGATGCCGTCTTTGGTTGAGGGCCCTTCAGCCGAAAGCAATACCACTCCGATGGTGGTATCTTCCATCGCATCGTAGAAGGCATTATAGAGTTCGCTCGTCGTTTTAGGACGGAACGCGTTGCGCACGTTTGGTCGGTTAAACGCGATGCGGGCGACCCCTTCCGATTTTTTATAGGTGATGTCTTCGTATTCCTTTACGGTTTCCCATTGTATTTCACTCATAGACCAAGGTTTTAAAGCGGATTGTATAAATTTTTATTAAAAAAACAACCGAGTGTATAAATTCTATTATTTTAGCGTAAAAATAAATCATTTTTTGACTTTAACCTCATTACCACACATAATCTTATGAAGAAAACCCTATTTTATTTTGCCGCTTTAACTTTTGGTTTACATGGATATTCCCAAACTTATGAATTTCAAACCATTAAAGATATTGAAGCCAATCCTGTAATCTCACAGGATCACACAGGAACCTGTTGGAGTTTCTCTACCACTTCCTTTTTGGAAGCCGAAATTATCCGCCTTACTGGCAAGCATATTGACTTGTCGGAAATGTATAATGTACGGGAGACCTATCCTAAAAAAGCGTGGGTTTATATCATGCGTCAGGGAAAAGCACAGTTTGGCGAAGGCGGACTAGCCCATGACGTCATCAACTCGGCCCGCGATAACGGATTGGTACCCCAAAGTGTTTACAGTGGCAAATTAAATCCTACTGATGAATACAGCGATGTGGAATTGAAAGCCGTATTAGAGAACCTGGTTAAAACCTATGTGGCGAATCCGAATAAAGAATTGTCACCACGTTGGAAAGAGGCTGTTAACGGAGTATTGGATGCATATATGGGTAAAGTACCTGCGGAATTTACGTATGAAGGGAAGTCATATACACCGAAGACTTTTATGGAAAGTACGAAGTTGAATCCGAAGGACTATGTGACCATTTCTTCCTTTACACACGAGGCCTATTACAAGCCTTTTTTACTGGACATCCCTGATAATTTCTCAAATGGATTATTCTACAATGTGCCTTTAGATGAATTTGTACAAAATATTGACAATGCGATAGATAAAGGATTTACTTTATCTATTGATGCCGACGTTAGCGAGCCTACTTTTGCGGGTAAAAAAGGGATCGCTGTTATCCCAGAATCGGAGCTTGATAGCAAAACAATCTTGACTGAAATCAAGCCAGAGAAAGCCATAACGGCGGCTTACCGTCAACAGGAATTTGAGAACTACAACACTACGGATGATCACTTGATGCACATCGTGGGGAAAGTAAAAGACCAAAAGGGCAATGTGTATTACAAAGTTAAAAACTCTTGGGGGCAAGATGCTGGCAAGAATGGCTTTGTCTATATGAGTGTGCCGTATTTGCGCTTGAAAGCCATTTCGGTGTTGGTTCACAAAGACGGCTTAGTAGCGAAAACTAGAGCTTCGTTGGGGATACAATAACCTTACCCAATGCTATTGAGAAGCCCGCAAGTTAAAAACTTGCGGGCTTCTTCATTTTTAAGCTTCTCGATTAGCTACGCTCCGTTCGCATACCCATGGTATTCTCGGGTCATTCCGATGCATCGGGGCACTCGAAGTGACGAGGGGGTGGTTTCAGGTTATGGAGCTTCTCGATACATTTTGAGCAAAGCTCAAAACACTCGAAGTGACGGTAGGGTGGTTTTACGTTCTAGAGCTTCTCGATTAGCTACGCTCCGTTCGCATACCCATGGTATACTCGGGTCATTCCGATGCATCGGGGCACTCGAAGTGACGAGGGGGCGTTTAAAACTTCTTTTTTGATAAGTTACTTAATAAAACGAAATCTCCTTTTATTAGTGCTAATTTCTTAGCTCTTGACCATTTCTTTATTTGTTTTTCTGTATCGATTGCCATGCTTATGTTAGTAAATTCGGCATAAAAGACTAATTTCAATGGCCTTCTTTTGAAGGTATAACAACTTGTATAAAATCCTGAATCATGTTGATACATTCGCTTGGTTAAATCACTTGTAACCCCAGTATATAAGGAATCATCTGCACATTGTAAGATGTAAACGTAAGATATTTGCATAACACAAATGTAAGAAATATTACTGGTTTTCAAAAGCTTCTCGATACATTTTGAGCAAAGCTCAAAACACTCGAAGTGACGGCGGGGTGGTTTTACGTTATAGAGCTTCTCGATACATTTTGAGCAAAGCTCAAAACACTCTAAGTGACGGTAGGGTGTTATTGATATTTAGTGCTGAGTGAGTCATAAATTGGCTATCAATTAGAATAACGCTAGGCATTTTACGGATTTGGAGCTTCTCGATACATTTTGAGCAAAGCTCAAAACACTCGAAGTGACGGTTGTTCGTGGAAGTGTTACATTAAATATTTACAGTCTGAATTTGATTAGGAAATACCAAATGATTTGATTTTGAATTGATTTATTTAGTTTTTATATATTTAGCACTCTAAAAACCAACCGTATGAAGCATTTTACTCGAGAAGAGCGCCTTAAAATACTCTTTAGTTTCCCTGTTATTATTGCGGCCCTAGGCTATTTTGTTGACATTTATGACTTGCTGTTGTTTGGGATTGTGCGGATACCTAGTTTGAATGCTATGGGATTGGATGTGGACAAGGTGGGGACGATGATCATTAACTACCAGATGATGGGACTAGTGCTCGGAGGCATCTTGTGGGGTATTTTTGGTGATAAGAAAGGGCGGCTATCGGTGTTGTTTGGATCGATTTTGGTGTACTCTCTCGCTAATATTGCCTGTGGGTTCTTGCCGGATATGGCTATAGCGGATAAGGGGATGGCCTATGCTTGGTTGCGGTTTATTGCGGGTGTGGGATTGGCAGGCGAACTTGGTGCGGGGATTACCTTGGTATCAGAAACGTTACCAAAGGAGTTGCGCGCTATGGGTACTTCGATTGTTGCCGGTTTTGGCGTCTTAGGAGCGGTAGTGGCTCAGTTTACGGTCGAACTGGCCGGGAGTTGGACCACGGCGTACATCATTGGCGGATGCTTGGGTCTGGTCTTGTTAGTGCTGCGCATTAGTGTGGCTGAGAGTGGCATCTACATGGAGGTGAAGAAGGACAAGACGGTGCAACGCGGTAATTTTTTTATGTTCTTTACCAACCGCGACTTGATGGTTCGGTATTTGAAATGCGTGTTCATTGGTGTACCGATATGGTACTGCATAGGCATCTTAGTCTTTATGGCGAACCAATTTGCTCCCGAGATGGGTATTGCCTCCATTAACCCTGGAAAAGCGATTATGTGGACTTATATAGCGACTTCGGTGAGTGATTTTAG